>CALJMD010000381.1 GCA_937981915.1 uncultured Acidimicrobiales bacterium | reverse complement strand
GGCGAGCGACCTCCGTCACTTGCAGAATCGCCGGTGGAAGGCTGGTCGCTGGATGAACTCACGCCGGTCAGACTAGGTCACCACGGGTGTATGCACACCTTTGAGGTGTAGAACAGGGCGCGACCGCAAGTTGACACACGAGAAACACAATGTTTAGGTTCCGGTTCAGAGTGTGGCCGTTAGCCGGTCCCGGGCCGGTAAACGCTGCTAAACTCCACATCGTCCAAGTCGTGGGGTGTTCAGCATGCCCTACCGATCGATAATGGGAGAGGACATGAAGAAGTTTCTAGCGATTCTCGGCCTCATGCTGTCGTTCACTTTGGTGGCGGCTGCATGTGGTGCTGCGGAGGATGCCGCTGACACTGCGACCGACGCTGCCGAAGACGTGGCCGAGGAAGTAGAAGAAGCAGTAGACGAAGCCACTGACGGCGACGATGAAGAAGCCATGGAAGACGACGGGGAGGCCATGGAAGATGGTGGCCTCGGTACCGTTGTTGTTGAGGCCGGGGCTGAAGTTCAGGTCCGTTCGCTCAACGCCATCACCGGTGACGTAGCCTTCTTGGGTCTGCCGAACCAGCGTGGCGTCGAGCAGGCCATCGCCGACTATGGCGAGATCAAAGGCTTCGCTATCAGCATGGGTGAGGGTCTCGACGACCTCTGCTCCGCTGATGGTGGTCAGGCTGCCGCTCAGTCCATCGTTGCCGACGAGCAGGTTGTCGGCGTTATCGGAACCTCGTGCTCCGGTGCCGCTACCGCTGCCGCCCCGCTGATCAGCGAGGCCGGCATGGTCATGATTTCGCCGTCGAACACCTCGCCGGCTCTGACCTCGGACCAGCAGGGTAACGCTGGCGACAACTACAACGTCGGCTACTACCGCACCGCTCACAACGACCTGTTCCAGGGTGCCGCCATGGCCGAGTTCGTGTTCAACGATCTCGGACTAACCACAGCGGCTTCCATCCACGACGGTGACCCCTACACCGAGGGTCTGGCTTCCGCCTTCAACAACGCCTTTGATGCGCTTGGTGGCGAAATCACCGGCTTTACCGCTGTGGCCAAACAAGACACCGACATGGTTCCGGTTCTGACCGAAATCGCTCAGGGTTCACCTGAGGCACTGTTCTTCCCGATCTTCCAGCCCGCCGGTGACTTCGTCGCTGACCAGGCTCCGGGAGTATCCGGTCTTGAGAACACCACGCTGCTGGCCGCTGACGGCCTGCTGGTTGATGGTTACCTCGAGCTTGAGCAGAGCGAAGGCATGTACTTCTCCGGTCCGGACACCCGCTTCGGTACCAACGCCAACCAGAGCACCGGCGTAACCGCCGAGGAGTTCCTTGCCACCTATGAGGCCAACAATGGCCAGGCACCGGAAGCTCCGTTCTGGGGTCACTCCTACGATGCCACCGCCATGTTGCTCGACGCCATTGACGCCGCCTCCACCGAAGGTGACGACGGCTCACTGGTCATCGATCGTCAGGGAGTCCGCGACTACCTGAACGGCATCCAGGGCTACGAGGGCATCATCGGCACCATCAACTGTGACGAATTCGGTGACTGCGGTTCGCAGAAGATCACCGTGATCGAGCACCTGAGCGCCGACGACCTCGAGGCTTCCAAGGCCAACGTCGTGTTTGAGTACGCTCCGTAAGCATTACTTGCGGCGAAGGTTCGCCTTCGTGTACATCTAGTAGATGGCCCCCGCCCTGCAATGGGGTGGGGGCCATTTATATGTTCAGGGTGAGAAGACCTCGGGACTCGATATCCAACCAGTCCGCGAGACGAGCGAAGTCAGTCCACTACCATGTAGAAACGCCTGGGAGAGGGTCTAGAACCCCGGGGTTCAGTTGTAGGGACACTAGAGAGGTAAAGGGAGAGGATGACAACCGCAACGCGGGTGAAAGGTGCCGGTCGCACGAATGTCGATCGGTTCCTCACGTTATTGAGGGTCTTTTTGATCGGACTCATCGTGATCGGATTGCTGGCCTTCATTTGGCAGCAAATCGATCCGGGCAATCCGTTCGCACGGTGGACACATGACGGAGAAGCGGCCAATCGCTTAACCGCCGACCAATTCCAGGGCCTCGTCGTGACCGGACTCAGTCAGGGAGCCATGTACGGCCTCATCGCACTGGGGTACTCCATGGTCTACGGCGTCTTGGGCTTTATCAACTTCGCCCATGGCGAGGTCTTCATGGTCGCAGCCTTCACCGGCTTCATCATGGCCAACAAGCTGGATGACGCTGGCTACTGGGAAGGCGGGTCCTTCATACCGGCAGTGCTCTTCACCGTGCTGATCTGTACGTTGGTGGCCACGCTGACAGCCGTGGTGATGGAGCGGGTGGCGTATCGCCCCCTTCGTGGCTCTCCCAGGCTCATTCCACTGATCACGTCGATCGGCGTCTCGTTCTTCATCCAGAACGCCGTGATCCTGCTCTTTGGCCCCGGAGCCAAGAGCTACCCCTCCAATCCGGATTGGCTGGGGGAGAAGCGTACGTTCCTGCAACTTGAAGGGACAAAGATTCTGGTAATCGTCGTGGCGGCCATTTCCATGGCCGGTCTCTGGTATTTCGTTGAACGAACGAAGACCGGTAAGGCAATGAGGGCCGTGGCTGAAGACAAGGAGATCGCATCCCTGATGGGAATCAATGTTGATCGCACGATCGTCACCACCTTCGCTGTTGGTGGTGCGATGGCCGGTATCGCCGGCATCCTCTGGGGTCTGCTCTTCCGATCCGTGATCGCAACAACTGGCTTCCTGCCTGGCATCAAGGCCTTTACCGCCGCCGTTGTCGGCGGTGTTGGCAACCTTGGTGGAGCCATGGCTGGCGGTGTTTCATTGGGAAGCGCCGAGGCATTGGCACCGCTTGTGCTACTTGAGCCTCTCGGGGTTGACGGCGTATCGCAGCTACGAGACGCCGTCGCCTTCACCCTGTTGATTCTCGTCCTGCTGGTCAAACCGACCGGTTTGTTCGGCGAACGACTTTCATCGGAGGACCGGGCATGACACTAGCCACTGAAACCACTGGGACTAAAGCCTCAAATGAGGTCGTCCGCGGCGCCTTCGACCTTGACTGGCGCGATCTCATCCGTACTGGCGCCATCCTCGCAGCAGGACTTGTCTTCCTCTCGCTGACCGGCATGCCAGAGGGGCTCGACAGCCGAGTGCTGATCGACCCATTCTTGTCGCTTGGCTACGTTTCATTGTTCTGGTTGCCGCTGATTGTGGGCTGGTCCGTTGCCAACGAAAAAGTGCTTGAAGGTATGGCGGCAACTCGAAAGAGCGCCCGCGATGTTGTAGCAGGCGGCGTGGTCGGTGCCGTTGGGGGAGCGGGCCTGTCGCTTCTCATCGCGCTGATCAGCACCTTCGACATTCGAGATCCTCTGGTCAACTGGAACGAAAGCACCCAGGCCTTTCTCAGCTTCCAACAAGGAACAAGTTTCGGCATCGTGGCCTGCATTGCCTTGTGCGCCGGACTCGGTGCCTTTGGAGCGTCGCTGCATCTAATGCCTCGAAAGGTGAGGCGGGCGGTTGTTTCCGCTTTGCTGGCCGTAGTTGCGGTTGCCATCTTCGAGTCATTCTTGGTTGACGTCGCTGACCCGCTCTCGTTCTTGTACAGCAAAACGGGAGGCTTGATCCCGTTGTGGGCCGTCATGGTCGGAGTAGCGGCGCTGGCGTTCACCCTTCTCGGGGGCGGCGACCGTATTGGCAAAGCCCGCAGCAATTACCAGACGTTGACCGGGCCGGCCAAGGCGAAGCAGGACACGATTCTCATCGTCTTGTCCGTCTTGGCCCTCATCATCATCCCGATGATCACCGGCAAGATCACCCAGGAGCTTCTGGCCAACGTTGGCATCTTCCTGCTTCTTGCTTTGGGGCTGAACATCGTCGTCGGCCTAGCCGGAATTCTTGATCTGGGTTATGTGGCGTTCTTCGCCGTCGGTGGCTACACCACGGCCGTGCTCACGTCGCCCAACAGAGGCCCTGATTGGCCTGAGTGGTTCCCAACGATGCCGTGGTGGGGTGCGTTTCTGGTCACCTTGCTCATGGCCGGATTGGTTGGCCTGTTCATCGGTGCTCCGGTCATCCGAATGCGTGGTGACTACCTGGCCATTGTCACACTCGGCTTTGGCGAGATCATTCGTATCTTGTTCTTGTCCGACTGGCTCAACGGCTACTTCAACGGGGCTCAGGGCATCACCAACATTCCGCCAGCGGACTTCGGTCTATTCGAAGTGAAGGGAACCGATCCACGATCGGTCTTCTACTTGGTGCTGGTCTTCGCCGCTATCTCCATCTATGTTTCCTGGAGGTTGGAGCGAAGCCGCCTAGGCCGAGCCTGGATGGCTGTCCGCGAGGACGAGAGCGTGGCCGAGGCGATGGGTATCAACACCGTCAACGTCAAGCTGATGGCCTTCGTGGTCGGTGCGGTGCTGGCGTCGTTCGCCGGTTCGGTATTCTCAGCGAAGGTCGGTTCGATCTTCCCCACCAGCTTCCTGATCCTGGTGTCGATCATCATCTTGGTCATCGTCATCGTCGGAGGCATGGGCAACATCGTCGGCATCATCGTTGGCTCGGTTGTACTTGTAGGCATCCTCGGTGGCCCCAAGCAACCGGGGCTCCTAGCGGAGTTCAGTGAATACAAACTGCTGATCTACGGCGCGTTGCTCATCTGGATGATGTTGCAGCGGCCTGAAGGCCTTGTTCCAAACGCCCGGCGAAGTCGGGAGCTTCATCAAGATGAGTTCCTGCAAGACGCCTGGCTCAAGGGCAAGGTTGACGATGCTGACGAAAACGGCAACGGCGCTGAAAACGGCGACGTCGCCCCTGGCCTGGCCGGAGGTGCCTCATGAGCCATTTGCTTGAGATTGACTCGCTCAGCGTTACGTTCGGCGGACTACACGCCCTGAAAGATCTCGACTTCCATGTCGATGAGGGCGAGATCGTCGGCGTAATCGGTCCCAACGGCGCCGGGAAGACCACGTTCTTTAACATGATTTCCGGCATGGTCACACCCACCTCTGGTGACATTCGCTTTGAAGGCGAATCGCTGGTCGGGTTCGATCCAAACCAGGTGACACAGAGAGGTATCGCCCGGACCTTCCAGAACGTGCGACTGTTCGCCAACATGACGATTCTTGAGAACGTCATGGTGAGCCAGCATTGTCGCACCAAGCAGGGGATCTGGGGATCACTGCTGAACACCAGCGGCTTCCGCAAAGAGGAGCAGGAGATCCGCGAGCACGCCGAGAAGGTTCTCGGGTTCTTCGGATCTCGACTCGTTGGGTTTCGCTTGGAACAGCCCGCGTCGGTCCTGAGTTACGCCAATCGCCGAAGGTTGGAGATTGCCAGAGCGATGGCGACAAGTCCGAAGCTGATTCTCCTGGACGAGCCGGTCGCCGGCATGAATCCGAAGGAGTCGGTTGAGCTGACCGAGCTCATCGGAAAACTTAGGAGTGAATGGGGATTCACCATCGTCCTGATCGAGCACGACATGAACGTGGTGCGGGACGTGTCCGACCGGGTGGTGTGTCTTGATCACGGCGAAACGCTGGCTCAAGGCAGTTTCGAAGAGGTCTCTAATGACCCCGCCGTCATCGAGGCCTATCTCGGCCGACCTTTGGAGAAGAAGGCATGAGCGACGCAACACCAATTCTCGAGTTCAGAGACATCAACACTCACTACGGTGCGGTTCACATCCTGAAAGACGTGAACTTGGCCATTTACCCGGGCGAGTTGGTCTGTCTTCTCGGCGGTAATGCGTCGGGCAAGTCGACGACGTTGAAGACGCTGTTGGGCATGGTCACGCCGACGACGGGAAGTGTGGTTCTCGACGGCGAAGTCGTAAACAATCAACCGACCTCGTACCGAGTCGAGCGTGGAATCACCATGGTTCCGGAGAATCGACGGCTGTTCAAGAGGCTAAGCGTGCTGGAGAACTTGCAGCTCGGCGCCTATCTTCGGGACGACAAGGACGGCATCGCGTCCGACCTCGAGCGCATCTACACCATGTTTCCTCGGGTGAAGGAGCGCCTGTCTCAGCGTGCAGGCACGCTTTCGGGTGGTGAGCAACAGATGGTGGCAATGGGCCGAGCATTGATGGCGCAACCCCGAGTGCTTCTGATGGACGAGCCGTCGATGGGTTTGGCGCCAAGCTTGGTGCAAACCAACTTCGAGCTCATTCAGCAGATTCATGCCGAGGGGATCGCCATTTTCATGGTGGAACAGAACGCCAACATGGCGCTGTCCATCGCTGATCGTGGCTGGGTCCTTCAGACCGGCCGGGTTGTTCTCGACGACACCGCCGATGCGTTGTTGTCGAACCCGGATCTGCGCAAGTCATACCTCGGCGAAGTCGGAAGCCCTTAGAGCGCTTCCCACCACAGAACAAAACGACGAAAGCCGCCTCAGATCCTTCAAGATCCGAGGCGGCTTTCGCGTCGAGTGGTCGGCGTTACGCCAACCGGTGGTGGTTAGCCCCGTTGAATGGGGTCACCGTGCACCGAGGTGCTACGTCGTGTTGCCGCCCGGAGAAGAGCGTCTCCCGGGCCGGAGAACTGGAATCCGGGTCCGAGGGCGTTTCGCAGGTTGGCCTGAAGTGTGCTGGCGTTGGAGATGGAATCGTTCCTCATGACATCAGTGTCGGCCGAATGGTGCCATGACGCAACCAACGATGTTTTCTACTCTAATGCAAGTTTTGTCATGTATCGTCGGGGTGTAGGTAGTCTGGATTAGTGCAGCTTGATGTTGAGTCACTGAGAACGTTTATCGCCGTCGTAGACCTCGGATCTATGACTAGAGCTGCCGAGTCGCTCGAGCTCAGCCAGTCCGCGGTCAGCTGGAAGATCAAGCGTCTCGAGGCGAAAGCGGGCAGGATCCTTCTGGTACGTGATGGCAGGTCGGTAGCCCCATCGCGCGAAGGCAGAGAGCTATTGCGCTTTGCCCGATCGATCGTTGATACCCACGACGAGGCGGTGGCCCGACTTGACCGATCAGACCTAACGGGCACGGTGAAGCTAGGGGCAACCGAAGAAGTTACCGCATCAGGCATGGCCGCCATCCTCGGTCGTTTCAATCGGCTTCACGCCGCGGCAACTATCGAGTTTCGTGTTGACTACGGCGGAGCTCTTCAGGCCATGTTGGTTCGCAACGAACTTGATGTCGCTGTTCTTCAGGTATCGGCGGAGGACTATCTGCCCAGTGATACCCATCTGTGGACCAACGACTTGATTTGGGTCACCGCTTTCGATCACCCCTACGACAATGGCGTTGTCCCCCTCCTCACGTTCGGAGAACACAGCTACTACCGTCCGCTGGCCATCAGCCGTCTCTCCGAGGCCGGCGTTTCCCATCGAATCGGGTTGTCGGCTCCTAGCACCGGTGCCATTCTTGCCGCCGCTGAGGCCGGGCTTGGAGTGGCAGTTGTCGCCCAAATGTCCATCGAGCCCGACCAGCTTGGTCAGCGACTCGTTGAGTGGCAACCCAGTTTTGATCTAAGGCCTCTTCCCGAGACCTTTCAGGTGGCAAGGGCCTCACCGGGCGAGGTTCCCAGTGTGGCCAGCGAGCTCATCAGTCACATCGAAGCAGAGTTGGGTCATGCCGCACCGTCCTAACAGTGGGGTCAAGCGCTCCATCTTGAACGCAGCTTCGGTTTCATGACTTTTCCGACAGCGTTGCGAGGAAGCTGTTCGATGACCTCAAGTCGCTCGGGAAGCTTGTAGCTGGCTACACCGGCGGCACGCATGATCTCAACAACTTCGTCAAGCTCGGGAGCCGCTTCTTGGTCGCCTTTGACCACAAAGACACCAACTCGCTCACCAAGATCAGTGTCGGGATAACCGACTGCTGCACATTCGCCCACTGCGGGATGAGTGGACACGAACGATTCAACCTCGGCGGCCGAGATGTTCATGCCACCGCGGATAATGATGTCCTTGGCCCGGTCGACGAATCGCAATAGACGTGGGGAACTGGCTGATCTCGCCGTTGCCCACTCGAAGATGTCTCCAGAGCGGAACCAATCATCGTCGAACTCGCTTCCATCAGAATCCAGGTAACCGTCGAAGACGGTTGGCCCACGGAACAGCAGCTCACCCGGCCGGCCAAGCTCGGTTGTTGACTCTCCGGTTGTGCGGTCGATGATGGCGACCTCGACGCCCGGACGTTCGGGTTCGGGAAACAGTCGGGCTCGTTGGACTGGGTCGGGAACGCTCCTTCTCGTCGACAGCAACGAGACTCCCTCGTTGGAGCCGAACGCGTTGCAAATCTCCACACCGAGCGCTTCCCATCCCTCGATCATCCAGGAGTCCAGGGGAGCTGATCCTGAGGTGACAACTCGAAGCGCAGATAGGTCAACATCGCCGAGAACCGACTGATCGCGGATCAACATGTTGAGCAGCGGGGGAGGGGCGACGGTGTAGGTCGCCCGCTCCGACTGGAGTTGGTGTAGGAAGACCGGAAGGTCCAAGGGCTGATGGAGGAAGAGCGCCGACTTACTCATTAGCCACGGCACCAGCATCCCTCCGATTCCGGCCATGTTGACCAAAGGGAAGGGGCATAGGATTCGGTCCGTGTCGGTCAGGCTGAGCTCGTCGACCTGAAATCGGGCTGTTTCAGCCCACATGGCGTGTGTCCTCAGGACCCCTTTCGGCGTCCCGGTCGTGCCTGACGTCCAGCAGATTGTCGCCATCGAATCGGGGCTGGCATCGGCCACCACTGGTATGGATTGGGGGTTGTCCGGCGGCTCCACGTTGACGGTCAAACCATCAAATGCCGGGTTGATGGAGGCAACTGATAGTTGCCGATCCAGGTTGAGCGATTCCACCAGGGCGCCGACCTGGCTGAGCTGGTCCGGGCGGTCGGGTCGATCAGCGGTCACGACAAGGCTGACCTCGGCCGTGTTGAAGCCCTCTCGCAGCTCGTGAGACCGATGCTGAACCGGGAAAGGCACAGCGATTGCGCCAAGGCATGAGCAGGCAAGAATGAGTACGGGGAGTTCGACCACGTTGGGCAGCTGTATCGCCACTCGGTCGCCTGGCTGGACTCCGAGCGAGGTTAGCGACTGAACAGCCGCCGAGACCGAGCCATGGAGATCAGCCCAACCAAGACGTCTAGGCGCGCCCGGCGCGAAGGATTCACGGTTTGGGGCATCAGCCAAAGCGATTCGGCCGTGGCCAGCGTTGACCGCTTCGTTGTACAAATCGGTCAACGTCGTCATCGATTGCCCTTTCCGCCTATCGGGATGGTGCGATCGACAATATCACGAGCGACATGGCGCCGGAGATGTCTCATCGCTTGGCTCAACCACCTATTCTCATCAGGAGTCACAGGGAGGACCATCGCGATGGCCAGCACCGTTCGCCACACGTACGACGCAGCGTTACCGGATGACGATGACCACCCGTATCGGACGGGGCCGTGGCAGCCGCAGCACAGCACCTATGAGGCATGGGATATGCCGGTCGAGGGCGAGATTCCCGATGACCTGAGCGGCGTGTACATCCGTAATACCGAGACTGCTGTCTTCGAACCCATCAAGCGTTATCACCCCTTTGATGGCGACGCCCTATTGCACGCCATTTCGTTTGGCAACGGCGAGGCACGGTATGCCTCGGAGTTCGTTCACACCGACGGGTTCATAGCTGAACAGGAGGCGAAGCGATCGCTATGGGCGGGGATAACCGAGCATCCGTCCAATGCGATAGCCGAGCATGGCTGGGGTGCCCGAACGATGATGAAAGACAACGCATCAACCGATGTGGTCGTACATCGTGGTCGAGCGCTGGCCAGCTTCTATCAGTGTGGTGAGCTCTATGCACTTGACCCTGTTACGTTGACGAATCTTGGAACCGAGAACATGGGGGGACGGTTGCCGGTTGAAGGCGTTTCGGCCCACCCAAAGGTTGACGAGCACACGGGCGAGATGTTGTTCTTCAACTACTCGGCGCAAGATCCGTTCATGCACTACGGCGTTGTAGATCCCCAAGGTCATCTTGCCACCTACATCGACATCCCTCTTCCAGGTCCCCGGTTGCCCCATGACATGGCGTTTACGCCGAACTGGTCGATTCTGAACGACTTCCCGTTGTTCTGGGAACCGAAGGCCCTGGCCGACGGCTACTACTCCAACAAGTTTGATAGGGATATGCCCAGCCGCTTCGCCCTCGTACCCCGACACGGGTCTACCGAAGACATTCGCTGGTTCGAGGCTTCCCCGACCTTTGTGCTGCATTGGACCAACGCCTACGAGGACGGTGACGAAGTTGTGCTCGACGGGTTTTTCCAGCACAACCCGACGGCGCGCGGGGCCGACCGCCTGGCTGGATCACATAAGGGTTTTGAGACGCTTGACATGAACGTCCTGCAGGCGAGACATCACCGGTGGCGGTTCAATTTGGTGACGGGGGCGACCCGAGAGGAGCAACTGAGCGACCGCTGCCTTGAGTTCCCGATGATCAACGGGCGCCACTGGGGTAGGCCCTATCGCTATTCTTACCAGGCACGCTGTAGCCACGGTTTGTTTGCCTTCGACGGATTAGTCAAGGCCGATGTCGCTACCGGCACTGAAGAGCTTCTCGAGTTCGATGAAGGCGTCTTCGTGTCTGAGACGGTCATGGCTCCCAGGGATGGATCCACCGCTGAGGACGACGGGTATCTGATCACCTTCGCCTCCGACGTGATCAACGACGTGTCCGACTGTTACATCGTGGATGCCGCCGATATTTCGGCTGGTCCGATTGCCAAGATTCGTCTGCCCGAACGAATCTCGTCCGGTACCCACTCGACCTGGGCGCCGGCTTCAGCTTTGTCCACTCACGTCTAGCTGGCGTTGTCCGGTTCTGGCCTAACGGCGATGACGTTTCAGATCCAGCTCGATTCGCTGGGCGGTGGGCGTGACAGCGAGCCCTCCCAGCCCCGTACAGCGAAGCTCACGAGCCATCAGCTCACTGACCTGGCGATGAGCGTCTAGCACCTCATCGAGCGGGATGAGGTGGTCGTAGCCCGCCAGCGCCATGTTGGCGCACGTCAGAGCATTGGCGGCCCCTGAGACGTTTCGCCCGAGGCACGGTGCTTCGACCCGATTGGCGACCGGATCGCAGATTAGGCCAAGCACGTTTTGCAGCGCTTGGCTGGCCGCCGACAGCGCCTGATCGGCGCTACCACCTGACATGGTGACCAGCGCCGCTGCCGCCATCGCCGCACCGGCACCGGTCTCAGCCTGACAGCCTCCAACTTCGGCAGCGAAGCTTGAGCGGTTGGTGACGAACACCCCGACAAGACCACCGGCTAGCAGACCTCGACAAACGGCTTCATCGGAGAGTTGAAGGTCATCTGCTGTGGCCAGCAGCGCCCCGGGGAAGGTGGCGCAGGCGCCGGCCGTCGGTGCGGCCACGATGACCTGCATGGCGCTCTTGGCTTCCATCAGCGCCGTTACGTACTCGATCATCCGATTCAGCAGATCGCTCCCGAGTAGCGTCCCGTCCCGGCGCATCTGGCCGAGTCGACCGCTCTGATGACCGAGAATGCGGTCGTCGTACTCGGTGCCAGACAACCCGGCCTCGACGGAGGCTCTCATCACGTTAAGAATCCGTTGCGCCTGCTCAAGGACCTCCACCTCGGTCAGCCCTCCTCGGGCTTGCTCGTAGGCAATGGCGAACGTGTCCAGCCTCTGTCCGCCTTCAGCTCCAAGATCGAGTTCGGATGCGTTCGAGAAGGGAACGGCTGTGTCGGGAGCCGATTGAACGGGTAGGACCGGTCGAAGTTGTCGAATGTCGGT
>CALJMD010000380.1 GCA_937981915.1 uncultured Acidimicrobiales bacterium | reverse complement strand
TGCTGCGCTGGGCGGTCCCCAACGGGTCGCTGGGCGACTAGCGATAGTCGATTCGGGTCTGGCTAACTGCTCGTCAGTTCCTTGCTCGTTTGAAAGCGACACTCCGTTCTTTACGCTACATCATGTAGCTAAATGAGGTGGAGTTGTCTGACATGCGATACGCGGGTTCTCGACTAGCACGCAGTTCTGCGGTGGTAGCGGCACTACTAGTGCTGACTCTGGTAGGTGGGGCCTGTGGATCAGACACCGAACAAGAGGAGGCCGAGATGGCTGTTTCCAGTGGTGCAACGCAGTTCGAACAAACGGGGACCTGGGGTGACGATCCCGCTGGCGTGCAATTTGCCTGGCCCAACGGTCTGACGTTGGACAGTGACGACAACGTCTTCTCGACCGACTTTCAAGGTGGGCACATTCGCAAGTTCACCCCTGACGGAGAGCTGCTCTGGGAGGGCGGGGGCGATGGCTCCGCGCCGGGCCAGATGTCCAACCCGATTGGGGCAGCCGTGGCCGACGACGGTGTCGTCTACGTGTCCGAGTCGGGCAACAGTCGAGTATCGGTGTTCGGCCCCGACGGCACGTTCCAGGCAACCTGGGGCCAAGCCGGAAGCGAACCGGGCCAATTCCAGTCCGCCATGGGTATCGACGTATCAAGCGCCGGTGAGGTTTTCGTGGCCGACTTCGGCAACAACCGGGTGCAGGTCTTCGACAGCGACGGCAACTATCTCCGCCACTGGGGACAGACCGGAGCGGGACCGGGTGATTTTAACAACCCCATTGGTGTGCGAATTGGCCCCGGCGGCGACGTCTGGGTTGTCGACTCGAAGAACGCTCGAATCCAGATCTTCTCTCCGAACGGCGAAGTACTGAGGGTCTTCGACGAAGTCGGAGGAGGACCGGAAATCATCTCGGTGAATGACGGCGGAGACTTCTTCGTGTCATCCCCATGGGTCGACGGCGAAGTCAAACACTTCAGCGCCGATGGTGAGTTTCTGGGAACACTTGTCACCGGCCTGGAGGGTCTGCACGGTACGGCAACCGGCAAGGACGGTGTTGTCTACGTGGCCCAAACCGCCGACAACGTCATTCGACTGTTCACTCAAATCGACAACGGCTAAGTGGAGTGAGCGGCCTCGGCCAGAAGACGGTCTGAGGCCGTTCCCGTCCACTGGCGGGCTGATTTGTGCAAAGATGGCGCCATGTCTGCCGCCGACACCGTAGATGACGAAGCTGATGACGCGCTCTTCTGGGATGTGGCGCAGCCGTTGCTGGCCGCCGGCCAGGCCGAAGAAGGAGAGCTGATGCGCAGCCGCTGCATTCGGGTTGGCGCAGACTTCCTGGCCATGCCCGAATACCGCACCGGCGACCTGGTGGTGAAGCTACCGGCGGAGCGGGTTACCGAATTGATCGAGCAGGGCGAGGGCTTGGCCTTCGCTCCGGCCAAGAAGGTATTCAAAGAGTGGGTGCAGGTTCCCCGCCGTGATGAGGCTCTGTGGACTGGCCTCCTGGCTGAAGGATTGGAGTTTGTGTCATGAGCGGCGCAGCGGCTGATTTCACTGGGTTCCCGCAGGACGGGCTGGACTTTCTCACCACGTTGGGAACCAAGAACAAAGCGTGGTTCGACAAGAATCGCAAGACCTACGACACCGACGTCGTACCCCACGCCAAAGCGTTCGTAGTTGACCTGGCCGACCAACTGGCCGACCGCATCTCCGGTGGCATCGAAGGTCAACCCAAGACCAACGGATCGATCGCTCCCATCAACAACGACCTTCGCTTCAACCCCGACGCCAGCCCGTACAAAGACCATCTGATGTTCAAGTTCTGGGAGGGCCCGGACAAGAAGTCGGCCGCCCAACTGTGGGTGCGAATGCATCCGGTCGACGGTGTGGGTTTCGCCAGCGGCATCGCTATCAGCGACGTTGACGCCTGGCGAACCGCCATCGACAAGAAGGGCGAACCGTTCGCTGACGCCTTGTCGGCCCTGGTTAAAACAACCAAGGCTGACGTGGTCGGGGAAGGGATCAAGCGAGTGCCGAAGCCCTACCCGGACGACCACCCACGGGCTGACCTGCTTCGTCACAAAGGCTTTCAGGTTCGCTGGATCAAAAAGACTCCGAAGTCGATCACCTCGGCCCGCTTCGCCGACTGGTGCGCCAAAGAACTGGAGCGCACCAACGCGGTTCACCACTGGCTGGTCGACAATCTGGTCTAGCGCCCCTGTGTAGGAGCGGCCCGCCTACCAACCGATCCGAACCATTACCTGACAGGTAATCGCTCAGATGACCTCCGCGGGTGACACTCCACCTATGGATTATCAACGACTGCTCCGCATCGCACTACGAATCAACGCCGTGTCCTCCGGTGGCTTTGGCTTGGCTGGATTGATCTTCGCCGACGAGGCCGTCGAGTTTCTTGGCGCTGGCAACGCTCTTCTCGTCCGCTTGATCGCCGCCGGGCTGGTGGCGTTCGCCTTGTTTGTCGCCTTCACCTCGGTGCAGGAAATCGGCAAGGCCCGTCGAGAAGCCCTACTGATTTCCATCGGTGACCTTGGTTGGGTCGCAGCGTCGGTGGTGGCCATCGCCCTCGGCTTGTTCTCCACCGCCGGTGCAATAGCGGCGGCGTTGGTGGCTGCCCTGGTGTTGGACTTCGCGCTGGCCCAGCTGTACACCCGGTCGAAACTCGTTTTCGAGTGAACAGCTCGACTATCAATGAGCGCATGACCTTTGGTACCGAGCTGAGACGGTGGCGCACCGAACGTGGGGTCAGCCAGCTGCGGCTGGCCTCCACGGCTGA
>CALJMD010000379.1 GCA_937981915.1 uncultured Acidimicrobiales bacterium | reverse complement strand
TCGACGGCGATGCAGACAGCTACCGGCCGTTGCGGCCTGACACCCAATCGGCTGTTCTAATGAACGACAACGACGTGGTGGTGATGGCGGAAGGCCTCTTACTGGAGCAGTCTGTGGCCCCGATTCTGGCCCCGCTGAGAGGACCGATCCAAGCAAGAGCCGACGTTGTCCGCTTCGATGGCGGACGATCGCTTTTCGGACACGACCCGGCGCACTACGCCGACTTTGTTGACGAAGCGGAGGCGGAAACACTGTTGGGCCTGACCGAACGCCTGGAGGCAGAAGGCTTTGACCAGCCGGGCACCGTGACTGCCGTCGATATTTCGGTTCCCGAAACCGGCGGCATCCCGATTCACCTGGCATCGCCTGCAGCCGCGGACTGACGGTCTCGGGCCACGTTCGGTGCCTGGCCAAGGCGTGAATCATCTGGTAAGAACTGATGCCATGGCCAGCGACAGTACGACGGAAACATCCATCGATCCCTTTGATCAGGCGTGCCAGGCGGTTTGCGCTCCCGGCACCATGTTCGAGATCGCCGAGCAGGAGATCGACGGCCAGCCCAGCAAGGTTTTCGCCTTGGCGCCATCCAGTATCCGGTTCCTGTTTGAGATGGCGGCAGCCCGAACCGACGACTTTGTCATCTTCGAAGACGACCGGTTCACCATGCCGGAAATTCTGGGTTTGGCAGGCCAAATCGGCCACGCACTCACCCATGAACTCGACGTTGGTAAAGGCGACCGAGTGGCCATCGCCATGCGCAACAGCCCGCACTGGATCGCATCGTTCATCGCCGCCACGTCGGTGGGCGCCATCGCCGTTCCCATGAACGCTTGGTGGAAGGCCGACGAACTTCTCTTCGCTCTGGACGACAGTGGGGCCAAAGTGGTCGTGGCCGACCAACCACGAATTGAGCGGTTGGCGGGGTGCGCCGAGTGGGAGACACCACCGCGGATTGTCGCCGTGGATGACGAGGGATCGGGCTCTGCCTCGGCCGGGGATATGCCGGTCACGTTGCTGTCCGACATCGTGACCGACGGGGCAACCATGCCCGACGTCGAGATCGAAGCAGACGACGACATGACCATCCTCTACACGTCCGGGACCACCGGGCGTCCCAAAGGGGCAGTCAGCACCCACCGTGCCGTGATCAGTGCCTTGATGGCCTTCGCCGCTCGATCGGCGGTCAACGAGCTGGTCTCGACCGGAACGGTGCCACAACCGGGTGAAGGCCCAACCCCAGTCTTCATGTTGCCGGTGCCGCTGTTTCACGTCACCGGTCTGGTGCCGGTCATGTTGGGCTCCATGGTCTCGGGCGCCCGCCTGGTGATGACCTATCGCTGGGATCCCGACCGGGCCCTCGAACTGATCGAACGTGAAGGTGTCACCCACTTCGTTGGTGTTCCGACGATGAGCTGGGATCTACTGGAAGCAGAAACGTTCCCAGAGCGGGACGTATCCAGCCTGGTTTTCGTCGGTGGCGGCGGATCCCCGATGCCACCTGAGCTGGTCAAACGCATTGAAAACAGCTTCCCGGTCGGTCGCCCGAGCCTGGGCTACGGCATGACCGAAACCAACGCCTACGGTCCTTCGACGTCAGGCGATGACTTCGTTGCCCACCCAACGTCAACCGGCCGAACAATCCCATTGGTTGATATGCGGGTCACCGACCCCGATGGCAACGAGCTCGGTCCCGGTGAGGAAGGCGAGCTGTGGTTCCGGGGACCGAACCTGATTCGGGGTTACTGGAACCGCCCGGACGACACCGCAGCGACAATCGTTGACGGCTGGCTACGCTCCGGTGACGTCGGGTCCATGGACGAAGCAGGCCGGATCTACGTCAAAGACCGAATCAAAGACATGGTGCTACGAGGGGGCGAGAACATCTACTGCGCCGAAGTTGAGGCCGTCATCTACGAACATCCGTCGGTGCACGAAGCCGCGGTGTTTGGTGTTCCCCACGAACGCCTGGGTGAGGAAGTGGCGGCCGTGGTCATGGCCCGTCAAGGTGAGTCGATCACGGCTGGTGACCTGGCTGCCTTCCTCGGGGAGAGGATGGCGTCGTTCAAGGTGCCTTCGGCCATACGAGTCGTTACCGAGTCGCTTCCCAGGAACGCGTCGGGCAAGATCCTCAAACGCGAGCTGCGAGACACAATGGTTGAGGCCGAGTGACCTGAACCGACCTCGCTCTCTGCGGGGCCGACGATTAGGGCTACTGCTGCCAGGTGTGGCGCTGGTGGCTCTCGCAGCGAATTGACACTCGACGGTGACGCGCCCGCTGATCGACCGGTTGTGGCGCTGGAGCGCACTCTACGCCCGGTCGGCTGGATGTTCGCTCCACCGCCGGGGTGGGCGAGCCGCCGAAAGCAGACCGGATGATCCGCAACACATTGCGAATCCCGGTCAAGGGTTTTTCAGTGGTGGGCTGAGTGGTATACGTGTTCAACAAGAGCTCCGTGGGCGACTGTTGGGTCCAGTTGTGGTAGTTGGAGAACGCTGTCCTCCCCACTTCGTATGATCAAAACTGTAGGCCGGACGGCCTGTTGGCGCCGTCTGCAAATGTCCCTAGCGTGCGCGCCGTGCAACTGGGCAACGTCAACCAAACACGGTTGGCGGCGGCCGGTTAGATGGGTAAAGCTACCGATGTGATTGAAATGGGGCCCGGTCCCGGCCACCACCCGCCAGGTGACCGAAACCGGACCAGCCACACCCTCGGCGCACCAGATGGCGCCGGGAGATCTTAGAACGCTGCCCCTGCCGCTCGCAGTCGTTGAGCCAGTGCCCTCCACTCGAAGCTGCAGTGAGACGGATACACGCCGACAAGCGAAGCATCTGGCACACCCAGTCCGGCCGGTCGACCGGCGGCCCACGCCCGAATTCGGTTCTCCAAGTCGGTGAGCTCTCGGATGGTTTCCGCCATCCACTGGGCGTGATCGTCAAGCTGGCGGGCCATCGACCGAAGCTCGCTCAGATAATGGGCGATCTCGTTCCGCCGCACGTCCATGTCGCCGCGGGCCGTGTCGGCCCGGCGCCCGATCCACTCGATGTCGTTGAGATGCCGCCACGCATGCTGGAACGACTCGTCGATGCGTCCGGCCTCTCGCCGATACTGGTCGGCCAGCCTTGCCACAGCCACCGGGTCACCGATTGGGTTGCTCATCGTTTTCTACCTCGTAACCCAGTGTGTAAACCATTGTGTAACCCAGTGTGTAGCCCGCTGTGTAGCCCAGAGTTTGTCTGCCCGCTTGCATGACATCGGGTGTTAGCTGTCCGCCATGGTCAGGGCCTGGCGACGGCGTGAAACCTCGGCACCGGCTTCGCCTAGGGCGACGTTCAACTTGTCCAGAGCCGGTTTGAACTCAGCATTCCAAGCGGCCAGGAACCGTTGAGCCGAAGCGCCCTCCCACCCCGGCCCGACTGTTCCGTTGGTGATTCGATTCAGGTCGGTTACGAGGGCCTGCACATCGGCCGATGCTTTGCCGAACTGCTGTGACATGGTGTCCATCTGGGACATGTCGCCGGCGATCTTTGGTGCGCTCATCTTGTGTTCTCCTGTGAAGTGTTGTGCTTACACAAGGGTTAACCCCCGAGATCGTACCGCGTGACGGAAAAAGCGAAGAAAGTTCCAAAAAGCCGCCGGGCGCCACCTTCGAGTGAAGGGTGGCGCCCGGCAGAACCGTTCGGATGTCGCCAGATCTAGAGGATCTGGCCAGATCTCAAAGGATCTCGCCAGATTTAGAGAATCTGGGACAGGAACAACTTGGTCCGGTCCTCCTGCGGATTGGTGAAGAAGTGCTCGGGAGTGCCGACCTCCACCACCTCACCGTCAGCCATGAACACAACCCGGTCTGCCACTTCGCGGGCGAAGCCCATTTCGTGGGTGACACAGATCATGGTCATACCTTCGGTGGCCAGGTCCTGCATGGTGTCCAACACCTCTTTGATCATCTCCGGGTCGAGAGCCGAAGTGGGCTCGTCGAACAGCATGACCTTGGGGTTCATGGCCAGCGAACGGGCGATAGCCACCCGCTGCTGCTGACCACCGGACAACTGACCCGGGAACTTCCGGGCCTGGTCGGGGATCTTCACCCGTTCCAGCAACTCCATTGCCGTCGCTTCAGCTTCGGCCTTTGGCACCCGGCGTACTTGACGGGGGGCCAACGTGATGTTGTCCAACACCGTCAAGTGAGGGAACAGGTTGAAGCTCTGGAACACCATGCCGGTCTCCCGGCGGATCTCCTGAATATTGCGGACATCCTCCGACAGCTCCACCCCGTCTACGACGATGCGGCCCCGGTCATGCTTCTCCAGCCGGTTGATGCACCGGATGAGGGTCGACTTGCCGGAACCGGAGGGGCCGATGACCACTACCACTTCCTGCTTGCCTACCAACATGTTGATGCCTTTGAGGGCTTGGAAGTCACCGAAGAACTTGTCGATGTTGTCAACCTCGATCATGACCTCGCGGTCACCGATGTTGGTTGCGTCCGCATCCACTACTGCGGTGGCTGTACTGGCTGCCGCTGCAGCCTCTTTTGCGTTTTCCATTATTTCCTCGCCACTCATCGTTGGCCCACTCCCAGGCGGCGTTCTAGCCGCTGACTCTCTCTTGACATTGTGTAACAGATGGCCCAGAACCCGAAAGCCACGAAGACCAGAGTTTCGGCGATACCAAATCCTCGGAAGTCGCTCTGAGCGTGAACCAGCGAGCGAACTCGCAGGAACTCAGGCAAACCAAGGATGAACAGCAAGGACGTGTCCTTGAACAGTGAAATGAACTGGCCGACCATGGCCGGAATCACCGCTCGCAGAGCCTGCGGAAGCACGATGAGGCGCATGTTCTTCGCCGCCGACAAGCCAAGAGCCTGACCGGCTTCGGTCTGTCCTGAGGCCACCGCCTGCAAGCCACCTCGCACAATCTCGGCAACGTAGGCCGAGGAGAACAAGGTGATAGCGGCGATGGCACGGGTGATCAACGACAACGGATTGTCGGTGTTCAAGAAGAAACCCAGGAAGAACTGGGCGGCCAAAAGGAACGTGATCAGCGGTGCCCCACGGAAGAACTCGATGTAGGCCACCGACATGAATCGGACGGCGGGCAGCGTGGACCGCCGCCCCATGGCCAACACGATTCCAAGCGGGAAGGCCAAAATGATGGCCGCTCCGGCAACGATCAGGTTGAGGTGTAGGCCACCCCATTCCTTCCAGTCAATGGCCGACAGCGTGATCTGCCCGAAAGCCAGCCACACGATCAGGCCGGTGACTGCCACCATTCCCAACCGAGTGCCGTCGATCTTGTCGCCCTGTGACACGTTGTACAAGGCGTACAAACCAACGGCCAGTGCCGTCAACGAAATGAAGCCGAACTGGGTGACCACCAGGTATACCCCAACCAGTGTTCCCAGACCGGCGACTCCCCAGGCCATTGAGGCCAGACGGGGTGCCAGGCTGAACAACAGCGGGACGAGAGCCAACGTGGTGTACATCCACGCCCAGCCTCCGAAGCCGGACATCAGCTGGAAGCTTACGGTGGCGGCCAGGCCGGCCAACGTCCATCCGAGTGGTCGTAGCGAAGCCGGGAACCGTGATGTCACCTGCCAGGCCACGAGCGCCAGCACCAGCGAACCGATGGCCAGCAGCCACGGTGCCGGGGTGCGGGAGAACACGGCCAAGATGACAATGAGGAACAAGCCGAGTGACCAGTAGCTACCAAAATAGGTTTGCCAACTGGTTTCCGGCATTGGTTCACCGGTCTCGACCGAAACCTCTTTGGCCCTGGCCTTCATGAGCCCGATAGCTAGTCCGATGGCCAGCGCCACCAGAGCCGCTTGCCCATACCCCCGCCATATTTCTTCGCGGGGATACTGGCCGAACATGAACAGCTGAAGGTTGGTGCCGACCGGCTCCCAGCGTCCGGTTACAAAGATGAACCGGAGGAAGCGGTAGCCGAGGTACAAGAAAATCGGGGTGAGAATAATGGTGATGGCTGAGTTCAACTTGGAGTTGAACAGGTTGCCTTTCACCCACTCCCCGGGCGTCTGGTTGTTCGACGGTGGCTTGGATTGATCCACGATTGGAATGCCAAGTGTGCTGTCTGTGTAAACACTAGTCATGGCTTACCTCCCCACCAGTTGGAATCGACGGTTGGCGATGTTCAGCAGCAGCGACCAGAACAATGAGAAGCCCCAGTAGATGATCATCAATATCAACAACAGCTGGACTGCGGGCTTGCCATTGCCGATGGCGGTCTTGATGAGCGCCGTCGACTCCGGATAGGCCACCGCTGTTCCCAGCGACGTGTTCTTGGTTAGGTTCAAGAACTGGTTGATGGTCGGTGGGATGGCGATTCGAAGGGCCTGAGGTAGGACCACAAACCGGTACCGCTGAAAGCCCGACAGTGCCAACGCATTGGAAGCTTCCGCCTGGCCCTTATCGACGGCCAGGATGGAACCTCGGATGATTTCAGCCACATGCGATGCGGTGTAGAGACCGAGCGCCACCGTCAACGAGATGTAGCCGGCGTTGGTGGAGAAGCCGTTCTCGATCACGCGACCGGACTCTGATACCTTCGGCCACGACATGGCCAAGGGTCCGCCGGTGGCGATATAGGCCACGATCCCGAGTGCCAGGAAGGCGAAGAAGCTGAACAACACCCGACGGTGCGGTTGGCCGGTCTTAATGTTGACCTGTGTGCGCCAGCGCCATACGAATCCAGCCAGAACGAGGGCACCCGCCAGCAGAAGCCAGAAGACGGCCACGTTACCGTTGGTCGACGCCAGCGACGGAATGCCCCAGCGGTCGTTGGACAAGATGGCGAAGTTGTTGTCCGTGCCGGGCACTTTCCACTGCCACGGCGGATTACTGGGATTCATCGCCGGGAATGGGCCGAAGGTGAAGACCGCGAAGCCGAAGAAAATGATGAGGACCAGCGCTGGAATGTTGCGCAACGACTCGACGTAGAACGCTGAGAGCTTGGCCACCAGCCAGTTGCTGGACAGTCGTCCGATGCCGATCAACGTGCCGAGAATGACGGCCATGAAGATGCCGACTACGGCGGAAACGGCCGTGTTCTTGACACCGACCCACAACATGTTGGGGAACAACGGGCTTCGATCGTCGAAGCCTGGATCGTCCCGGATGCTGAAGTTGGTCGGGCCACGCACAACATCGAAACCGGTGTCGATGCCCTGCTCGTCGAGGTTGGTCAGCAAGTTGCCGATCAGCCATCTCAGCAACAGCACTACGGCTGCTACCGCCACCACCTGTCCGACCACACGCAATATGCGCTCATCGCGCCAGAACGGTGGTCGTTCCTGTCCTTTGGGGGGTCTCGGTGAGTTGGAGACCCCTGGGTCTGTAATCGTGGTTGCCACGATTGATGCTCCCCTTTCCGCTATTGCTAGTGACGCCGCCTGATAGTTCAAATACCTCCGACAGAGTGGCAGCTCGCAGCGCCGGAGACAAGCAAAAACACCGAAGGGCCGGCGGGTATGCACCCACCGGCCCTCTAGCTGGTCACTTTTCGGATTCTAGGAACCTGAGATTAGTGACTCCTGAATGGGCCTTGTCTTAGCGATAAGGCGGAACGTACATCAGACCACCATCGGTCCACAGCGCGTTGGGCGAACCCGCAAGGCTGAGGCCGATCGGCGCGATGTTGCGCTCGTAGATTTCCTCGTAGTTACCGACCTGGCTGACGGCCTGGACGGCGAAGTCAGCGGGAAGGCCGATGCCGGGATCGAATCCGGCGTCACCAACGAAGTTCAAGATGTTGGGGTCGTCGCCGGAGTAGCTTCCGACGCTGCCCGAATCGAGACCGAACTCCCAAGCCTGGACGGTGGACATAACGGCCCAGTTCACAGCCTGTGCCCACTCGGTGTCACCGTCGGCGACTACCGGGCCAAGAGGCTCCTTGGAGAAGACCTCAGCCATGATGGCCTGCTCTTCGCCACCTTCACCCTCGATGGAAGCCTTGAAGGCTGCCAGCTGAGAAGCGTCGGAGGTCCATGCCTCGCACTGGCCTTCTTCGTAGGCCGGGCGGAGCTGGTCGTTGGACTCGAATACAACCGGGTTGAAGGCAATACCACGGGCGCCGAACACAGCGTTCAGGTTCAGCTCGGTGGTGGTACCGGAAAGCACGCAGATGCTGGCGTCGGCCAGATCCTCAAGCTCGGTGAAGCCGGTGCTGGCCGGAACCATCATGCCCTGGCCGTCGTAGAAGGTGGTGAACAGGAAGTTCGCACCCTCTTGGCCGTCACGAGTGGCGGTCCAAGTGGTGTTACGGATCAAGACGTCGATCTCGCCTGACTGCAGAGCGGTGAAGCGAGCTTCAGCGGTCAGCGGGACGAACTCAACAGCGGTGGCGTCGCCGAGAACGGCAGCAGCCACAACGCGGCAGTAGTCAACGTCGAAGCCACTGAACTCACCAGCGTCGTCAACGATGCCGAAGCCCGGCAGGGTGTCGTTGCCACCACAAATCAAGTTGCCACGTTCCTGGACGGCGGCCAGACGGCCTTCGCCCTGAACGAGCTCAACATCTTCGCCGCCGTCGGCGTCATCGCCGTCGTCGGAGTCATCGCTACCTTCAGCTTCGTCGCCACCGGATTCTTCGGTTGCATCGTCGCCGCTGGCATCATCAGCGTCGTCACTTCCGCCGCAGGCTGCTGCAAACAGCCCAAGAGCGAAAAGCAGCGACAGCAATTTCAACAATCGCGTTGCTTTCATGTAGGAATACCTCTCCCTAGGGGAAACCGCCACATCCTCGTGACGGCTAACGTTACTTCGCACGTTTGGTCGCATCCGTCTACCGACACGCCCAGACCCGTGGCCCACCACAAAACGTTCTCGTGCGGCGAGTGCCACAAACTATAGCCCTTCCTGGGTGGTATGGCCTGAGTCTGTAACCATCTAGTAGCGTCGTGTTCATGGCCGTTAACGAACCGTCCAGCGACGCTAAAACCCCCGAAAGCAGCGCTGGAGGGCCGATTTCTCTCACCGTGTGGTCTGATTTTCTTTGACCGTGGTGTTACGTCGGGACCGTGCGTCTCGACGAATTAGAAGAACGAATGGGGGATCGAATCTCGATCACCTGGAAATCGTTCCTGTTGCGAACCGAACCCAAGACCACCGATCGGGACAAGTTCATCAAGTACACCCAGTCGTGGTTGCGGCCGGCCGAGATGGAGCCGAACACCAATTTCGTGCTGTGGTCCGACGAATCTGACAATCCGCCCTCATCGTCGATTCCGGCCCAGGTCGCGGCCAAAACGCTGGAGGTCGTGGACCCCGACCGAGTGCCCGCCTATCACCGGGCGCTGCTCTCGGCCTACTTCACCGACAACCGTGACATCTCGAACTGGGACGTACTGATCGACGTTGCCACCGAGATCGGCGTCGACCGAGCCGGCTTCGCCGCCGGTATCGAAGAGCACAACACTGCTATGACTAAGGCCGTCATCGACGACCACAACTCAGCCATCGAAAACGGCGTCTCCGCGGTGCCCACCGTGGTGATCAACGGTGTGTTGCCCATCCCGGGCGCCCAAGACGTTGACGCCTACGAGCGTTGGATCGCCAAGGTCGAAGAGGCAATGGCCCAGCAGTAGCAGGGGCGGCGGGCCACTTGCCGTATTAGCCACAAGCAGTACCACTGAACTAGGTTTGCCAGTGGCGCGGGCTCTGATCACTCACCATCAGAGTGGAGGAGCGCGCCATGACTGAAAACACCGAAACTTGCTGCGGACCGGGGTACGCATCGCCTGAAGAGGCGATGGCAGCCGAGCGAGAGAAGCTGCTGTACACCGTTTGTCTGTACACCGGCACCGGAGTTGAAGCCCCCGACTACCTAGCCACCATCGACGCCGACCCGGAGTCGCCCACCTACTCCCAGGTGATCGCCCGGACCGAGATGCCAAACATCGGGGACGAGTTGCACCACACCGGCTGGAA
>CALJMD010000378.1 GCA_937981915.1 uncultured Acidimicrobiales bacterium | reverse complement strand
CTCCACCCGTCACAAGAAGAACTGGATCGACCTGATGGCCCACAGCAAGAACCCGTTCGGCCCTAGCGGCTGGACCCCCGACCGCATTGGCTCACTCGACGACAAGACGTACGTCATCACCGGAGCGAACTCCGGTACCGGTTTTCAGGCAACGCGAACACTGTTGGCCAAGGGCGCCAGGGTTGTCATGTTGAACCGCAACGCCCAGAAGTCCGAGGCGGCAATCGCCGAGCTCACCGCGGAGTTCGGAGCCGACGCCATGGTGTCCTTTGTCGAAATGGATCTCGCCGTTCTCGACTCGGTTCGTGACGCTGCAGCCAAGGTGCTTTCGGATCTCCCCCAGATCGACGCCCTGATCTGCAACGCCGCCATCTCACAAACCCAGACCCGCAAGCTCACCGTCGACGGGTTTGAGAGCCAACTCGGCGTGAACCACATGGGCCACTTCGTGTTGTGCGGCTTGCTCTATGAACGCATCGAGGCATCAACGGGCCGCATCGTGGTTGTGGGAAGCAACGCCTACAAGATGAACAAGAAGAAGATCCACTTCGACGACTTCAACTTCGACGAGAACTACAGCCCGTGGCATGCCTACAACCAGTCGAAGTTGGCCCAGATGATGTTCGGCTACGAGCTGCAACGACGGGTCCAGGCAGCCGGCAAAGACGTCGAGGTCCAGGTATGTCACCCCGGTTCGTCGCAGACCAACCTGATCTCCGGTGATGTGAGCACACTCAACAAAGTCCTCTTCAAGGTGATGAGGCCGTTCTTCCAGTCAGCCGAGCGCGGCTCGTGGCCCGAGGTGCTGTGCGCCAGCGAGCCCGAAGTGAAGTCTGAGACCTTGTACGGCCCCACCAAACGAGCTGACACCGCAGGCCCCGTCGGTGAGTGCGAACTTCACGAATGCGCTCTCGATCGTGAGGCGGCAGCCCGACTCTGGACGGTGTCGGAAGAAAAGACCGGCTTGGCCTGGTCGCCCTAGCCGAAAAGGGCGCTCAGCCGAAGACCCATGCCGACGTCGGTGGTCGGCGACAAATCTCCAACAGAGCCCTTCGACAAAGTGACAGAGTTGCTGTGAACGTCGCTTACTGTCGGGCCATCTCGCCTGCGGCGTTCGCCGCCTGTTGCGACCGGCTTGATCGTTGTGGCAACTGGATCACCACTTCATGCAACGTGCCGGTGTAGGCGAACGGCGCCTGATAGCGAGCCGAGACAGCCGAACCGTGGTCCTCACCGATGCTGGAGCCAACCGACGACACCATACGCATGTAGAACGGGATGGCGGCCCGCCCGCATAACTCACCGTCAATCGACACCTCGACCCATCCGGTCGTCCGGCTGTCACGTTCGAGATGGACGCCAAGCGTGACATCGCCTGGCGGCACTTCGATCTCAGATTCGACGATGGTGTGATCGTCAAAGGCGTTGTAGTCCACCACGAGACGCCCCCTCTGCACGAACACCGAACAACCCGAGTTCTGGTTGCCGGTGGCCCACAAAACACCCTGGTCGCCGGCCACAGCTGTGACCTTGGCCGTGAGATCGAAGGCGCGCCCGCCGAGCGACGCCGATGGCTGCGCTGCGATCGGCGTCATGGGCGGCCGATACACGTACCGGCGATCGAGACGATGGGGCGACTGATCGCTCGGGTGGGCGGCGAAAAGTTCGAGCGTACGGTCGTCCAACGGCAACACGCCGTGGCGGTCGGCCTCGACCCACCACAGGTCGATCATCTCAGCTAATCGTTCGGGCTGAGCCGCCGCGAGATCTGAACATTCGGACGGGTCGACATCGAGGTTGTAGAGCTCCCACGGTTCGGTGTCGAAGTCATCCCCTTGCGTGTGTTTGGTCACCGCCTTCCACCAGGTGCCGTCGAGCTCGGCGATCAAGGCTCGACTTCCGGCGTTCTCGAAGTACTGCAGTGTGTTCGCTGCGGGCGCTTGGCTATCGTCGAGCACGGCAACGAAGGAGTGTCCGGTGACCGGCATCTGGTCGATCCCCCTGTAGGTCTCAGGTGGGGTGACCCCGAGCAGGTCGTAGATCGTCGGGGTCACGTCGGAGACGTTAACGAACTGGGACCGTTTGGTACCGGCGTTGTCCGGGCCGAGACCGTCGGGCCAGTGCATAATCATTGGCACGTGGACGCCGCCCTCATGCGTGTTCTGCTTGTACCAGCGGAACGGCGAGTTCCCGCATTGAGCCCACCCCCACGGATAGTTGGTGTGGCTGTTCGGGCCTCCGATGTCGTCGATGCGTTCAACGGCTTCGTCCGGTGCCTCCAAGATGCCGTTGAAGAACTTCATCTCGTGCATCACCCCGAACGGACCGCCTTCTTGGGACGCGCCGTTGTCTGCGAGCACCACCACGATGGTGTTGTCGAGCTGGCCGAGGTTCCGAAGGCCGTCGACCAGGCGTCCGATCTGGTCGTCGGTGTGATCCAGGAATGCGGCGAACGCTTCCTGAAGGCGGCACGCCAGCTGCCGGTGGGTCTCAGGCATGTCCGCCCACGCCTCAACGCCCGGGTTGCGAGGAGCGAGCTCCGTACCAGGAGCGATGACCCCGAGTTCCAGCTGGCGCTGATACCAGCGTTGCCGTACCTCGTCCCAGCCCTCGTCATAGCGGCCGCGGTACTTGTCGAGATACGCCTGCGGTGCCTGGTGCGGAGCGTGAGTAGCCCCGAAGGGTAGATAGGCGAAGAAGGGCCGGTCGGGACGAACACCCAAGCTGTCGTTGATCATCTGTAGTAGCTGATCGACCAGGTCCTCGGAGACGTGGTAGCCCTCCTCGGGCGTCATCGGCGGGTCGACGTGAGTGTTGTCGCGCACCAGCTCCGGGTGGAACTGGTCGGTCTCGCCTTCGAGGAATCCGTAGTAGCGGTCGAAGCCCCGGGCCAGCGGCCACTGATCAAAGGGGCCGGCGGCCGAGATGTCCTGTGTTGGCGCCAGATGCCACTTCCCGGCGCAGAAGGTGGCATACCCTTCGGCCTTAAGCACCTCGGCGATCGTGGCCGCCGAGTTCGAGATGTGCCCGAGCTGATGGGGGAACCCTGTCCGCCAATTCGACACGCCGCGCATTCCTACGGCGTGCTGCGAGCGGCCGGTCAGTAGTGCCGCCCTCGTCGGCGAACACAACGGGGTCACGTGGAAGTTGGTGAACTGCAGTCCCCCGGCTGCCAGTGCGTCAACGTTCGGTGTGTCGATGTCGGAGCCGTAGCACCCGAACTGAGCGAAGCCCGTGTCGTCGAGTAAGACGATGACGACGTTCGGCGCATCCTCACCCGGGTGCGGAGGCTCGACGAAATGCGGCTCTGAGTCGGCCAGCGTCCGTCCGATGGTTCCCTCGAATTCGCTTTCCATGACCAGTCGTAGTCCTTTCTTGGGAGACTCAGTTGGGCAACGCGCCGGCAGCTTCAGCCGCAGCCCGAGTGGCCGGATGATCGAGCGGTGGGCTGTCCAAGCGCCGCAACCGGTTGCGGAAGGGCCCGTAGCGCCACACCATCTCATCACCGTCGAGCTGCCTGGTCACGACCACGATCTTCTTGGCGAACGGGCGCAGTTTGTGCACACCGCCCTCGAACGTTGCGGCGACGCGGATCTGCGGTCCACCGAACCCGGCGACGTCGTCGACCCCGTTCTCGAGGGTTCCATCGCAGAACATGTCGTGCACCAACCCACCCGTCGTGATGGTAATGCGATTGCCTGCCTGCTCGACGCGTTCGACGTGGCCCGCCATACGGCCCTGGTAACACTCCCAGACGCCGCGGAGGTCTGGGGCACCAGGTGCCAGCGGCTGGCGACACCCATCCAGAGTCCGAGACGGCCAGACTTCCAGCGATGCATCGGATTTCGTGCCGTCCAGGGGTATCTCTGCGGCGGCCGGGCCCGAGCCATCGAGCTCCGGCCGCTCATAGTCAACGGGATCATGCGGGCGCGGCGCCGCGGCGAAGGCGTCGTTGTCGACGCTGGCGGCAAGCCGTTTGACCACAGTGGTGAGCCTGGATCTCATGCGCTCCTCAATCAAGGTGGGTATCACTCGCTCTCGCCCACCAAAGTAGCTCTAATCCCATAGAAATGCTAGTTGGACTGGCACAACCATTGACGCTGACACATACGAATACCGCCGCAGTGTGTGGAGGTCTCGCTCATCGCATAGCCAGACTCTCAAGGTCGAAACAACCGAGAACGGTCCGGACACGAGCGACGTCGCCATGGATCTGAACCGATCCGGCAGCGAGAGCGTCTTCGAGCGTCAGTTTGTTGGCGAGTATCGAGGCCCACGTTTGACGATCAAGTTCGATCCCTAGGTCGGCACCTTCCCCGTTTGTCGGCACCGCCACACAACGTCGAACGTGTAGGCCGATGCTCGACCTGTCACCGACGACAAACCGGAGATGCTCATCGACACCTGCCGCTCGATCGGGAACGAGGAGCACTCGTAGCGCCTTCACGTAGACCTCGGGAGGGCTGGAAGCCACCTCGCGTTGGTTGAACCGGTGGATACGGAAGCGTGCCAAGTCGAGTGACCCCTCGAGCTCTTGTGCCCGTGTCAGGCACCAGCTTCTCAGGTTGGCGGCCGTCGTTCTTTGGGCCACGATCCGAAGGGCCCGGGCGAGCAACTCGCGATCCTCGCTGTCGCCTGCGTCGGCCCGGCCGCTGCCGTCGACGTCTCGATGAATCAACCACGACGCCATCTCGATGGCCCACCGAACGTCGTTGGCATCAAGCGCCTCGGCCACCTTGGTTCGCACCGATTCGACGCCGCCGAATCCTTCAATCAGTCGCTTCGCCCGTTCGACCGGCGCCAGAGGCAGCAGCTTCGCCTCATCACCGTCGAACCAGCCCCGCAGCCCGGCGTGGATTTGGCGCACATGATGTTCGGCAATGCCGTAGAACTGGCGAGTGAAGTAGGTCGTGCCGTAGTCGTCGGGCAACTGCACGAAACGAGTCAGTTCGTCGGTGGTGAGCCCGCGGTTGATGCCGCGCACTGTCTGATCCCACAGGAACTGGATCGAATCGCGGTACGTTTCGACCTCAACAGCGATTTGCTCCCTGCCGGTCAACGGCGGTCCGTGAGCACCAACGAGATACTCGGCGTCGAGGCCCGCAAGGTGCTCAAGCCCCTCGAGCAGCACCCGCGGATCGCGGTATTCCTCACCACGTATCGGGAACACGTTGTACAGCGCCGGCCAGACCAGGTTGTTGACACACAACGACAGATCAGGGAACCAGATGGTGATTGAGTCGTCGGCATCGGACGGGGCCGGTGTGAACTCGACAGCCAGCCCGGCCACGGTGGTTGACATTGCTCGGTCCACGAGGTTGGTCGGGGGCACGAAACCCGAGGTGAATGGCGCATGATCGGACGACCGAAACTCGAGGCCCAACCCGACGTTGATCGTTGCATCGGGACCCTCGGAGGGAAGAAGCAGTCCGAACTGGTGGACAATCCCTCGTCCACCGGCGGCACTCACTTCGGACCCCACCCGCTGGAGATTGCCCACGATCCCCGGATGTCCCCAGATGGGGATCTCCGCACCGACATCATCGAGCAATGCCTGTGTTCCGGCGACGTAGTGGAAGTGGGTGTAGATGACCGCCGCAACGTTCGAAGCGGTATGTTGGCGCACCTCATCGAGTGCGGCCCGCATTTCCTCGACCGACTCGCCCGTGTCGATCACGATCAGGCCTTCGGGTGCTTCAATGAACGTTTGGTTCGACAGGCCGTTGCCGACCATGCACCACAC
>CALJMD010000377.1 GCA_937981915.1 uncultured Acidimicrobiales bacterium | reverse complement strand
TCGGGGCTACCGACCGTACAACGGCACCGGGCACGACTAGGCGACCACCCATGGGCATCATCGGAGGGTCATGACGCAGCGACCGACAGCATCGGAGCCCACGTTGGAGCCGATCGAGGTGCGCTCGGCTGGAGGAGTGTCACTCGAAGGTCATTTGGTGCGCGCCCCATCGGTCGGGCGCCGCAAGAGCAATGCCGTTGTCTTCTTCCATGGCTTTCCCAGCGCAGATGTCTCGTCCACCGATACCGGGCGGGACATGCCCGAGCTGTGTCAGCGAATCTGCGCCGACTTTGGCTGGGACGCTATGACGGTGCGATTTCGTGGCTGTGGGCAGTCAGGCGGCGAGTTCAGCCTGGCCCGTTGGGTCGACGACGCTGCCTCCGCCATCCGCTTCTTGAAAGCGGAGATTCAACCCGACACTCTTTGGGTCTGCGGGTTCGGTACCGGTGGTTCGGTTGGCCTGGTAGCGGCGGCCGACAGCGCCGACGTGACCGGCGGCGTTGTCGTAGGAGCACCGGCTGATTTCGATGACTGGGCGGCAGACCCTGAACAACTTTTGGCTCACGCCCGCAAAGCCGGTGTGATCTCCTCGACGCGATTTCCGCCGGATAGACAGCGGTGGGATGCCGAGCTGAAGGAAGTGAGAGCGGTCGAAGCGGCTGAGCGGTTCAAAGACCGTCCATTGCTGGTTCTGCACGGCTCAGAAGACGAAGCTGTGCCTCACTTCGACGCGCGAGTTGTGGCCGACGCTCACGGGTCGGCTGAGCTGCGCTTTGTTCAAGGTGGTGGACACCAACTGCGTCACGACCCCAGGGCGGTGTCAGTTCTACTGGCATGGCTGGACCGAACGGCATTGTCCATGTCCGGACAGCCGCCCGATCCGCTGGTGTAGAACCCGGTCTGATCGACGTTAGGTCTCGATTGGTTGAGCTGCTCCGACGCTTAGTGCGTCCAGGGGGCGGAGCGGTCGGTGTCGATGCCGTAGTCGCTGATTGCCTGTGCCAGTTTCGACCGATCGAAAGATCCTTCGGCAGCCAGTTCGGACAGGACCGTCACGATGACGTTGTTGGTGTCGGTTTCGAAGAATGACCGTAGCGTCTCGCGATCGTCAGATCGTCCGAAGCCGTCGGTGCCGAGCACCATGAATCGTCCGGGGACGAATCTGGCGATCTGCTCCGGCACGGCGCGGACATAGTCCGAGACCGCCACGACGGGGCCGGGCACCTCGGTCAACAACTCGGTGACCAACGGAACCTGAGGCTCGTCGCCCGGGTGTAGACGGTTCTGGCGTTCCACTCGCAATGCGTCTTCGCGAAGACGCTTGTAGCTGGTGGCGCTCCACAAGTCGACGCCCACGTTCCAACGTTCGGCAAGCTCGGCTTGAGCGGCTCGGGCCGCCCCCTGAGATGGACCGGAGAACAAGATTGTTGACTGGTGAGGCACACCGTCGGGGCTGGCCGCCCACTGATACAGACCGCGGGTGATGCCGTCTTCGACTCCCTCGGGCATAGGGGGCTGTTCGTAGTTCTCGTTGTAGATCGTGAGGTAGTAGAACACGTCTTCGTTATCGACGTACATCCTGCGAATGCCGTCTTGAATCAGCACTGCCAATTCGTAGGCGAACGCCGGGTCGTAGACCTCGCATGGTGGGACGGTGGAAGCAAGCAGGGGAGAGTGGCCGTCTTGATGCTGAAGGCCCTCGCCTTCCAGCGTGGTTCGTCCTGCGGTCGCTCCCATCAGGAAACCTCTGGCCCGGGAGTCGGCGGCCGACCAGATGAGATCGCCAACTCGCTGGAAGCCGAACATCGAGTAGAAGGTGTAGAACGGCACCATCGGGATACCCAAATGGGCGTAGCTGGTTGCCGCCGCGATCCAGCTGGCGGTTGAGCCGGCCTCGGTGATGCCCTCTTCAAGGATCTGTCCGTCGCTGTCCTCGGAGTACGACAGGAGAAGTTCGTGGTCGACCGGCTCATAGAGCTGACCGAACGGAGCGTAGATTTCGAACTCTCTGAAGAGCGAGTCCATGCCGAACGTGCGAGCCTCGTCTGGCACGATCGGGACCACCCGCTCGCCGAACCCTTCTTCGCGCATCAGTTCGCGTAGCAGAGCGGTGAAGGCCATCGTGGTCGAAACCTCTCGACCACCCGACCCTTCCTTGGCTGCCTTGAACGGCGTGTCGGATGGAGGGTCGAGAGGGCGCCTGACGGTTGTGAGCCGCTGGGGGAGAGGACCATCGAGTGCTTTGCGGCGGGCCATCATGTACTCGTACTCGGGCGAATTCGGGTCGGGCCGGAAGTACGGAGGTATGCCGTCGGCCAGCGCCGACTCGGGGATTTCGTCGTGCAGGTGCAGCCGGTCGCGTAGCTCCAGCAGCTGCGCTTGGGTCATCTTCTTGATTTGGTGGGTGGCGTTACGAGCTTCGAAGCCCTGCCCGAGAGTCCAACCTTTGATGGTCTTGGCCAAGATGACGGTCGGCTGACCGGTGTGCTCGGTCGCTGCCTTGTAGGCGGCGAACACCTTTTGGTAGTCGTGACCGCCGCGAGGCAGTCCTCGCAACTCGTCATCGGATAGGTGCTCGACCATTTTGCGTAGTCGCGGGTCGGGTCCGAAGAAGTCTTCTCGAATATGAGCACCGGACTCGACGGCATAGCGCTGGAAGTCACCGTCGACTGTGGTGTTCATCTTGTTGAGAAGGACGCCGTCAACGTCGCGCTGCAAGAGTTCGTCCCAACGGGAGCCCCAAACAACTTTGATGACGTTCCACCCGGCGCCGCGAAATACGGCTTCGAGCTCTTGGATGATTTTTCCGTTGCCTCGAACCGGGCCGTCGAGTCGCTGCAGATTGCAGTTGATGACCCACGTGAGATTATCTAAGCCGCTGCGACCGGCCAGTGAGATGGAACCGAGAGTCTCCGGCTCATCGCATTCGCCATCGCCGAGGAACGCCCATACCTGGGGCGCTGAAGTGTCCTCAATACGTCGGCCGTGGAGATAGCGGAGGAAACGAGCGTGGTAGATGGAGTTGATCGGGCCAAGCCCCATCGACACGGTCGGGTACTCCCAGAAGTCCGGCATGAGCCGCGGGTGGGGGTAACTGGACAGGCCGTTTCCGTTGACCTCGAAGCGGAAGTTGTCCAGCTGGGTTTCGTCGAGTCGTCCTTCCATAAAGGCTCGGGCGTAGATGCCGGGTGCGGCATGGCCCTGGAAGTAGACGGCGTCGCCAACGCGGCCATCTTCTTTGCCGTGGAAGAACCAGTTGAAGCCGACCTCGTAGAGGGCAGCCGACGATGCAAACGTTGACAGGTGACCACCGATGCCGTCGGACTTCTTGTTGGCTCGAATCACCATGGCCGCAGCGTTCCAGCGAATGAAGGCCCGGATTCGGCGTTCCACGTGCTCGTCGCCCGGGAAGAACGGCTGCTGCTCGGTGGGAATCGTGTTGATGTAGTCAGTGGAGATCGAATCAGTGTTGCCCAGTTGCATGCTGCGGGCGTGCTGATTCAGCCGGCCGAGGATGTATCGGGCTCGGGTCTTCCCGGCGGCGTCGTTGACGGCGGACAGTGATTCAAGCCACTCAGCGGTCTCCTGAGGATCGATGTCGGGGAGCTGGGCAAGGAAGCTTTCGGACATGGACACCATTCTGCTCGGGGATGGGTACGTTCACTCGTACATGAGGCGGATTTCGCTGCTTGGCGATACCTTATTGGACCTTACGGCTCCGCCGTTGGTAACACCTTCGTCAATCGTCGGCGCTGTGAGGCGCCCCTACAGTGACTGACGGGTCACTCGTCGGTCATCGACGATCCGGCCAGAACGTTTGAGAGAGGTTCAGCGTGAACAAAACCGTCGTCTATACCGATGGCGCCTGCTCAGGTAATCCCGGGCCGGGCGGCTGGGCGTGGGCCATCGACGGTGGGCGGTCGGACTCCGGAAGCGATCTCGACACCACCAATCAGCGAATGGAGCTCACCGCGGTATTGGAGGCGCTCAAGGCCAATACCGGCGCGGTCGAAATCGTCTCGGATTCAACATACGTGGTCAATTGCTTCAACGACCGTTGGTACGAAGGATGGCTGAAGCGCAACTGGCGCAACTCGAACCGCAAACCGGTCGCCAACCGAGATTTGTGGGAGCCGGTAGTGGAGCAGTTCCAGCGGCGACGGGACGAATTGGTCTTCACCTGGGTGAAGGGCCACTCGGGCGACCGGATGAATGACGTGGTTGATGCGATGGCTGTGGCGGAGGTTGACCGAATCCGTCCGACGGTCGCCCCCAAGTCAACCGACGGCGGAGTCTCCGCGGCCTCGGTCGTTCATGCTGATGCGCCATGGCCGGTGGAGCGCGCTGTTGTCGTACTCGGCCCCCGCCGGCTATCCGGTGATCAGGAGCAATGGTTGGAACGGGCGATAGGCGGCCTCGACCCTGCCGGTGACGTTGTCGTGTCCGGACTGCGTCGAGGCGTGGAGTTACGGGCAGCCGAGCTGGCGCTGGCCCACAAGATTACGCTCGGCGCCGTTTTGCCGTTCGCAGAACCCGCTCAGGGTTGGCCGGCAAACGAACGGCAGCGATTCGATGCTGCGATGAGATTGGCGCAGTGGACGGTCGACCTCGAACTGAAGAAGTCCGATGTGGCGGGCGCCCTCAAGGCTCGGGACGGCTTTCTAGCCAACTCCGTTTCGGGGGCGATCATTATTGACAATGATGCGCTTGCTAATGAGCTGGACGCCAATGGCCTTGCGGTGGTTACGGCACCGATCTTCGATTGACAACAAGTCGCCTGGTTGGTCAGCCGACTAGGCGACGGCTTGGCGCTGGAGAGAGGCGAAGGCCAAGTTCACCTCGTCCAGCATGGCAAGTGCCAGCGTGACGCGTTGGTGATCGGCTTTCGGACCCGGCGTCATGTCGGCAACGAGACGGGAGTGAGCGTTACTGATCTCTTCCCACGATGCCTCGTCTGAGACTCCGAGAATAGAACGACACACCGACTCTGACTCGTAGCGGAGGCGGTCACGGAGTTCGCCGGCCGGTTCGATGAGCGTTCCGGATGCGGTTTGGGTAACTCGACGAATGAGTTGGCTTTGGTCGGCCGAAGGTGCGTCCGTAATAGAACGGGGCCTAGTCATGTTGACGTCCATTGATTCCGTGTGTATCGATTCTTGCTCTACCGCGCCGAACATAGGTTCTCCTACAGCCTTCCCTCACGCCTGCATCTTGACCGGAGTCCGCCAATAGGGCGGCTCCGTTGGTGGTGTCAGCGGGTCAAACGTCGATCGCGCCGACGACTGAACCACTGGCGGAGGCTTCGCTATCGACGCTGGTTCCGATCCCATTTCCCTCGGCAGTAACCAGTGGGTGGAGCCGCGACGTACAAAGCCTCATATGTACCTGACGCATATCTTTGCCGATTGGTGGCAAATTTTTAGGAATATGAGCAAGATTTCCCATCAACATCAATGTTGATGAGTGTCGAGACAGCGACAAGAGAGTTGGGCGACGCCAACCGCGAACGGTTTTACGCCCCTCTTCAACTACCGATGTCGGCTACTCAACCACCGACGCCAGGCGCTCAAGAGTCTTGGTCATGTTGACGACGTGGCGGTCCGGGTAGCCCACCAGTTCGTAGAACACGGGCATTCGGGCAGAAGACCAATCGAACGTCTCGGTTACTCGCGTTTGCTGCTCGGACAGCGGTTCGAGTTCGTACCGCCAGATGTGGTGGCCGAAGTGACGCCACGCAATCAGCCGGTTCTCCTCGAACTCGACCACTTCGTTGCTGATCTTGTACGGAACGCCGAGCTTCATGTCCATGCCGAACCGTGACCCTAGAGCCAGTCGGTCGGGAGACGCTGAAGAGCTGTTCACTACGGTTCCGGAGCCATCGATCAAATGGTGGCTGGCTGGATCGGCGAGCAGATCAAAAATCACATCGGCGCCAGCAGCGACGGACCGGGTGACCGAAACCCGCCGCTCGACGTTCTTGTCTTGATTCGCCAAGGCTATTTCTCTCCCAGTATGTCCGCCAGGGCGGAGTTGATGTCGCCGTGTTCGAAGCGGTATCCGGCTTCCAGCAGTCGATCCGGCAGCACTCGGGCGCTGTCGAACAACAGAGCGTCGGCTCGATCCCGTCCCATTAGAAGACGGGGCCCGAACGTCGGCACCGGTAGGAAGGCGGGCCGGTTTACCGCCTCTCCCATCGCCTTGGTGAATTCTTCGTTGGTGACGGGGCTGGGGGCGGTGAGATTGTACGCCCCGGACGCGGTGTCATTTTCGATGAGGTGCATCACGGCGCCAACCATGTCGTCAATGCTGATCCACGACATGTACTGGTCGCCCGCCCCGAATTTGCCGCCGACCCCGAGCTTGAATAGCGGCAACAACTTACTCATCGCCCCTCCTTCGGGTGAAAGCACGATGCCGGTGCGCATGAAAGTGGTTCGAATGCCACTGTCGGCCGCCGGCTGAGCGGCTGCCTCCCAGTTCTTGCACAAATCAGCGAGAAAACCGGTGCCCAACGACGACGCCTCGGTTAGCTCTTCATCGCCCCGTGATCCGTAGACGCCGATAGCCGATCCAGAGACCAGGGCGGCAGGTGGGGCCTTTAGCGCGGCCAGCGTTCCTGCCAGAAGCGATGTTCCATCGACTCGACTCGACACAATCTTCGAGCGGTAGTCATCGGTCCATCGACGGTCACCAATGCCGGCACCGGCCAAGTTGACGACGACGTCCACACCTTCAAGCGAATCGGCATCGATCTTTCCAGAAGCCGGATCCCAGAAGATTTCGTCGGAACCGGACTTGACCGGGCGCCGAACAAGGCGAATCGGGCGATGCCCGCTGCGGGTCAGCTCACTTCGAAGAGCTGAGCCAATAAGTCCGCTTGAGCCGGTGATAGCGATATCCATACGTATTCCTTGGGTGCCCGTGCGGGCGCTCGGAGGTGCTCGTTAATGAGGTGGGTTTGCTGTTCGAGACCTGTGCAGCCGGGCTGGAGGAGACCGGACTTGCCCAGTTTCGTCGTGATGCCCGAGTGTAGGAGGCCGTGCCATCTCATCGGCGTGGTTGGTCGCCCCGGTTGGTTTCCCACAACAACAATGCGGACTGACGTCAGGGACAAACAGTAAGGGATCGATAATGGGTACGCTTCGCCACCGGAATCGGATGCGAGTCGGCTCTCCGACGCCTCTCGCCGATAGAGTCCGACTTCGTGAGTACCAGGATGTTGCTGTTGCTGTCATTGGTCTGCGGCCTTGCCATCCTTGCTGCATTTGCAGTCCAGTTGCTCATGGTGCGCTAAAGCCGAGAGGGCTGTTGCCGACCGTCGATGAGTAACGTGGCGTGATTCCCGCCACGTCCATCGTGTCATTGGTCATTGCAGAGAAATCAATCGGCTAGGCTCGACCCGTACGACTCTGCGGAGGTGCTTCCCATTTCTGATCAACAAGTCTCTGATCACCACTTTGAGGTAGTTGTCGTCGGGGGAGGCCCGGCGGGCTACGCCGCTGCGCTCTATGGCGCCTCAGCCGGTTTAAACATCGCTCTGGTTGAACACAACAAGCTCGGGGGTACCTGCCTCAACGTCGGTTGCATCCCGGCTAAGGAGCTCCTGGAAACAGCCACTGTTTTCCGTACGGTCCAACACGCTGAACAGTTCGGAGTGAACGTTCAACCGTTGGGAATCGAATGGTCCAAGACTCTCGGGCGCAAGCAGGGAATCGTCGACCAGCTCGTAGGCGGCCTTGCCGGCCTCCTCAAGCGGCGAAAGGTGACGGTGTTCGACGGCACCGGTCGCTTGGTTGAAGGCGGACGCCCTCCGCACACTGTGGCGATCTCGGGCGGCGAGTCCGGTGAGGTCCAACTGACCGCCGACAACGTGATTTTGGCGGCCGGTTCGGTGACGAGAAGTCTCGACGGCTTCCCGATCGACGGTGAGAAGATCGTGACCTCCGACGAGCTGCTGTCCATTCCACAGTTGCCGTCATCGGCCGTCGTCATCGGCGGTGGAGCCATCGGATGTGAGTTCGCCTCAATGATGAGTGACTTGGGCACCGACGTCACCATTCTCGAATACATGCCGAAGATTCTTCCCGGCTGTGACCTCGACGTCACCAAAGTGGTCGAGCGCTCGTTCAAGAAGCGCAATATCGAGATCAAAACCGGGGTGGCGGTAACCGGCCAGGAGACCGGACCCGACGGGGTGACCGTCTTCTTCGGAGACGGCGAATCGGTAACCGCCGACACCGTTGTCATGTCTGTTGGCCGTCGTCCCGCATCGGAGACGATGGGTCTCGAGGGCACTGACGTGACCGTTGATGAGCGAGGTTTCGTCGAGGTCGATCAAAACTGTCGAACCCGCCAAGTGAACGTTTGGGCCGCCGGGGACATTATCAACACCGCTCAACTAGCCCACATCGGATTCGCCGAGGGCATGCTCGCCATTACCGATATTCTCGGTGAAGCTCCCGTGCCCATCGATTACGACAAGGTGCCGTGGTGCATCTACTGCCACCCTGAAGTGGCGTTCGCCGGACACTCGGAAGAATCGGCGAAAGAGGCCGGTTTCGATGTCGTGATCTCCAAACACCGGTTTGCCGGCAACGGGCGAGCAATGATCGTTGGTGAAACCGACGGCCTAGTGAAGATAATCGCTGAAAAGCAGGCTGACGGAACCGGCGGTCGCATCCTGGGAGTGCACATGGTCGGCCCGTGGGTCACCGAGCAGCTCGGGCAGGGTTACCTGGCCGTGAACTGGGAGGCTACGGTTGACGAAGTAGCCCAATTTATTCAGCCCCACCCGACAATGAGCGAGCTGTTTGGCGAAAGTGTTCTCGCTTTGACCGGCCGGTCACTACACGGCTGACACATCCACCGTCATCCGTTCGCCCATTCGTTCATCACATCAGTCATCCATCCCTCATTCGTTCCGTAGGAGTTAGCAGCCAGTGGCCCAAGTCGAGATGCCCCAACTCGGAGAAACAGTAACCGAAGGCACCATCACCCGATGGTTTAAGTCAATTGGCGACACCGTGGCTCAGGACGAAGTGCTGTTCGAGGTCTCAACCGACAAAGTCGACTCCGAGGTGCCTTCACCTGCGGCCGGCACACTGACCGAAATTCTGGTCCCCGAAGGCGAGACAGTCGAGGTCGGAACCGTTCTGGCCATGCTCGGTGATGGCGCTGCCGCACCGGCAGCCGATGCCGCTCCGGCGGCAGAAGCCGCTCCGGCACCCGATCCGACGCCCGCTCCGGAACCAGTAGTCGAAGCCGCACCTGCCCCTGCGCCGGCCCCCGAACGAGCGCCCGCTCCCGAACCGGTGCCTGCACCTGAGCCGGCGGCCCCTCAAGCCAACGTCGCTGCCGAACCGTCACCTGCCGCATCGATGGTGTTGTCGCCGGTTGTTCGCCGACTCATCACCGAGTACCGGATTGATCCGGGTCAAATCGAGGGCACCGGTCTGGGTGGACGGATCAGTCGAGACGACGTACAGCGCTATATCGAAGGTAACAAGCTGACGGCTGCGCCTGGTGAGGCGGCGTCTCCGGCCAATGCGGCTGCGCCCGCCGCCCCGATCGCTGATGCACCCCCGAGTGCCCCACCGCCACCTCAGCCGGCCCCCGCGCCCGCACCGGCCCCCGTGGCCGCAGCGAGTGCGGCTCCTGTTCCCGCCTCCGAAGCCGGGATACGCGACGTCGTCGTACCACTGTCGAACATCCGAATCCGCACCGGCGAGCACATGGTTATGTCCAAAACCGTTGCGCCGCACACGCTGACCGCCATCGAAATCGATTACGAGAGCGTTGAGCAGGTTCGTTCCCGCCACGGGGCCGATTTCAAAGCGCAGGAAGGCTTCAGCCTTACGTACCTGCCTTTCATTACCCGGGCCACCATCGATGCCCTACGCGAGTACCCCCACCTGAATGCGTCGGTTGGAGATCGTGAACTGATTGTTCACAACTACGTGAACATGGCCGTCGCCGTTGATCTCGATTTCCAGGGCCTGCTGGCACCGGTTGTTCGTGACGCCGATGGGAAACGCATGCGTTCCATCGCTCGCGACGTCAAGGATCTGGCAACTCGAGCTCGATCGAAACAACTGTCGCCCGACGAGTTGACCGGTGGAACGTTCACGCTTACCAACGCCGGGGCCTACGGCACGATGATGCAGTTCCCGATCATCAACCAGCCCCAGGTGGCGATCCTCTCCACTGATGCGGTCAAGCGCAAGCCTGTCGTGGTGGAGGACGACTTCGGCAACGAGTCGATAGCCATTCACTCGGTCGGTGTATTGGCCATGGCCTGGGACCATCGAGCGATCGACGGGGCCTATGCTGCCGCCTTCCTGGCCCGGGTTAAAGAGATCATTGAGACCCGGGATTGGGAGCCCGAGCTTACTTGACCATGACGACCACCGGTTCCATCAGCGACACACTTCGGGTTCGCTGGCTGGGCCGTGTCGCCTACGACGAAGCATGGGACCTGCAGCGTCGACTCCACAGCGGGACCCACAACCATCTGCTTCTTCTGGAGCACCCACCGGTGTACACGGTGGGGCGCCGGGGGGCAGCGTCTCGGACCGGCGACGAGCGTCGACCCTATTCGAGTTTGCTCGAGGGCGTGGACCAACTCGGAGCACCAATTCACGAAGCTGATCGCGGTGGGGACATTACGTTCCACGGTCCCGGTCAACTCGTCGGCTATCCGATCATGACCGCTCCAGGCAAACGAGGGGGCGGTCTCGCCGACACTGCGGCCTATGTTGCCTCGATCGAAGATGGCCTCATTGCCGTACTCGGCGACCTTGGTCTCAGCGGTGGTCGATTGCCGGGCGAGCCTGGTGTATGGATCGATTCCGACACAGACGCACCGCGAAAGATCGCGGCTGTTGGCGTTCGCATGCAGCGCCGTCGCACGATGCATGGTTTCGCCCTCAACAACGACGTCGATCTGGGGTGGTTCGACAAAATCGTGCCGTGTGGCCTTGCCGACAAGCGTGTGACTTCTCTGGTTGCCGAAGGAGTCCCGGTCGACATGGAGACGCTGGTGGAGTTGGTCGCCTCGCACCTGCCGCAAGCACTCACCGGTGGGATGCCGGTAGAGACAAGCAACGTCGTTTTTCGGTCCACCAAGTCGGACCTAGCGCCGTTCTCCCAAGGTCTCGGACCCGGCAAACCAACAGCCATCGAGCCTGGAGCCGGTCAAGCGCCGAGCGGACAAGAGGCCGGGACGGGCGTGCCGGTTCGACTCGGACGCCGACTGTCGGAAGCGGGCGTAACGGGCGGAATGGAACTGGCCACCAGGAAGCCGGAATGGATGAAGGTCAAAGTCCAAACCGGGGAGAACTACCGGCGGCTCAAGAAGGTTTCCCGGCAACTTGACTTGCACACGGTGTGTGAAGAGGCGGGATGCCCCAACATCTTCGACTGTTGGAACGAGGGTACGGCCACGTTCATGTTGCTGGGCGAGCGGTGCACGAGGGCCTGCGGATTCTGTCTCGTCGACACTCGCAAGCCTGAGACGGTGGACCAGGAAGAGCCAACCCGGATCGCCAAAGCAGTGCACGATCTTGAGTTGGACTTCGCCGTCTTGACGATGGTGGCCCGAGATGATCTCGATGACGGCGGTGCCGACATCGTGGCTCGGACGGTCCAGGCCATCCGGGAACGGACTCCCACCGTTGGCATCGAAGCGCTGGTGTCTGACTTTGCTGGGAACACGTCGGCGATAGAGACGGTCTGCCGGTCACCTCTTGACATCTTCAATCACAACATCGAGACGACAGCCCGTCTGCAGCGGGCGGTGAGGCCGTCGGCGGGCTACGCCCGCAGCCTGACCGTTCTGGCCCGGGCTGGCGAGTACCAGGTGACCACCAAGTCTGGGATCATCCTCGGTATGGGGGAGACCAAAGAAGAAGTGATTGCCACGATGGCGGATCTACATGCCGTCGGGGTGAGCATCGTGACAATCGGTCAATACCTCCGGCCGACCTCGCATCATCTGCCGATCGCTCGTTGGTGGACACCGGATGAGTTCGCCGAGCTTAAAGTCATCGGTGAGCGTGACATCGGACTTCCCCACGTCGAAGCCAGCCCGCTGACGCGATCAAGCCACCACGCCGGTTCAGTGGCTCGAACTGTTTCGCCCGACTAGCCGCCGACCGGGCGCTCAGAGTTGCTAGCGGCCAGCGCGAACATCATTCTTGCCAATGACAACAAACCAGGCTTGAGCGGCCGCAAACCACACCGCGTGGATCAAGGCGACCCAAATACGGCCCGACACCAGCCAACCGGCCATGGCGATGAGCACGCCAATCTGGTTCCCAATGAAGGCCAGGCGGTTCCCGGTCTTGACTACACCGCTGAATTTCACGGCAATTGGGAGACAAAGCGCAGAGCCCAAGAGGATCAGCGCGGTTGATAAGGGGTGCACACCCTAAGTGTGCACACCTCGGTGGCCGGAACGACCCCGCCGATCAACGATTCGTTGACCCACGGTGTCGGGACCAAGCGAGGCGACGTCGCGTAGATGGGAAACGAGGCCATCTCTGTGCTCAACAAGTTCGCGATGCGCGGCCTCGAAGGAAGACAGAAGCCGGTCCTGGTAGCACCACGGCGACGAATCGAGGAGCTCCAGCTCGGCTCGCCGATAGCGCGCCCCCAGACCGTCGCCACGATGTTGCGGTCGGCTAGCGGCCGCCATGGTCAACGCCCGCCACCGAAGCCGCCGATGCCACTTGTCCCCGGTGTGCAACGTGGTCGCTGGTAGCTGTAGAGCGTCAGCGAACAGCTGAACGGCCGATCGTCTGGCAGCGGGGTCATCGGCCGAGTAATCGATTCCACTCAGCAGCTCGGCCATGCGCTGGCCCGCATCATCAAGAATCGACCGACCTTCAGACACAAACCGGTCGTAGCCCGGTTCGGTCACCGTGGCGCGGAAGTGCTCGATGGACGGTTGGAATCGCCAGTGTTCGGCGACACTCAAGCTGTTGGAAAGGGCCTCAAGCATCGAGATGTCGATGCCGGTGCCGCGATGCATTTCGCCAAGCTGGTGGGTGGCCGC
>CALJMD010000376.1 GCA_937981915.1 uncultured Acidimicrobiales bacterium | reverse complement strand
AGGGCGATGGAGCGTTTGCCTCGGTTGCTGACCGCAAACTGATAGTCGTAGTTGCGTAGCTCGTCGTCGATCTTCGGCCGTCGGGCTTGACCCCGCCACGGGTCACCGGACAGCGGCTCGATACGAATGACATCGGCACCGAGGTCGGCGAGGATGGCGCCGGCGCTGGGGGCGGCCACGTAGCCGGCCAGTTCGATGACGGTGACGTCGTCCAACGGTTTTGTCACGTGTTTCTCCTCGTTCTACCTGATGTTTCGGAAGCAGGTTCGGACTTCGTCGACGAACACTTCCGGCTGTTCAAAAGCGGCAAAGTGTCCGCCTTCGGTCAACTCATTGAAATGGATGAGAGTAGGAAATCGCTTGCGGGCCCAGCGTTGCGACGTTCGGAAAATCTCTTTGGGGAAGATGCTCATTCCGGTTGGTAGCTCAACCGGGTCGCGGTTCATTTTGTTGAAGCTCTCCCAGTAGAGGCGGGCCGATGAGGTAGCCGAGTTGGTCAACCAGTAGAACATGATGTTGTCCAGCAGCTCGTCTCTCGAGGCCACATTCTCCGGGTGGTCGCGGCAGTCCATCCACCGGTGGTATTTCTCCAGAATCCATGCCGCCTGGCCGGCGGGGGAGTCGGCCAGCCCGTAACCGATCGACTGCGGCCGGGTGCCCTGCTGTTTCGAATAGCCCGAATCGTGGTCCTGGTAGAAGGCGTAACCGGCCAGCGCGGACTTCTCCGCTTCAGTAAGGTCGTCCATGGTTTCCGGGTCGGGGCTGACAATGGGCATGTTGACGTGAATGGCCTGACAGTGACCGAGGTTCTGCACCCCGATCTGGGTGGTGATGGCTGATCCCCAGTCACCGCCTTGGGCGAAGTAGGAGTCGTAACCCAATCGGATCATCAGCCGGTCCCAGGCCCGAGCGACGTTGCCGACCCCCCAGCCATTTGACGTTGGCTTACCGGAGAAGCCGTAGCCGGGAATGGTCGGGCAGACGACGTGGAAGGCGTCAGCGGCGTCGCCTCCGTGATTGGTCGGGTCGGTGAGCGGGCCGAGCACTTTTTGAAACTCGACGATGGAACCCGGCCAGCCGTGGGTCATGATCAGCGCCGCGGCGTTGGGCTCCGGTGAGCGGACGTGGAGGAAGTGAATGTCAACCGGGTCGACCTCGTCGTCGTAGGCGATAGCGGTGCGGTACCCGGCCCAGCGGTTGAGCGCCGCTTCGCGTGTTCGCCAGTCGTATTCGGTGGCCCAGTAGTTGACCACCTCGGTGAGGTACGACAGTGGCGTGCCCTGGGACCAGTCGTCGACCAGTTCGGCGTCGGGGAACCTGGTGGCGGTCAACCGGCGGCGCAGGTCGTCCAACTGGTCGTCGGTGGCGTGGATGGTGAACGGTTCGATCGTCATGAGTTGCTCCCGCTATCCGGCCATGGTCAGGCCGCCGGAAACCGACAAGGTCTGACCGGTGGTGAACGACGCACCGTCGGAGGCGAAGTAGACAACGGCCGGGGCCACTTCTTCCGGCTGTCCGAGACGTTTCATGGGCACGGCGTTGGCCATTGCGCCGATGACCCGTTCGCCGTCATCGTTGGCGCCGACGATTTCGCCTAGCAGGGGCGTGTCGGTCGGCCCCGGGCACACCACGTTCACGGTTATCCCCTTGCGTGCAACTTCGCGGGCCAGCGTCTTGGAAAAGGCAATGGTTCCGCCTTTGGCGCCGCTGTACACGGCTTCCAGCGATGACCCGACCCGACCTGCGTCCGACGCGATGTTGACGATCCGCCCCCAGCCTCGTTCGATCATGCCCGGCACGCAAGCGTGGGTGGTGCGAAGCATGCCTTTGTAGTTGATTTCGATGATGCGATCCCAGAAGTCTTCGTCGGTGTCGACGAAGCGCATGAACTTGTCCCACCCGGCAACGTTTACCAAGATGTCGATTGGGCCGAGCTCGTCGGTGGTGGCCAGGCAGCCCTGAATGACCGAATCCGAGTCGGTGATATCCATTGGTATCGACAGCGCCCGCCCACCCGCTTCGGTGATCATTGCCGTGGTTTCCGCTGCGCCGGTTTCGTTGATGTCGGCCACGGCAACCTGTCGACCGTCGGCGGCCAGCGCCCGGCAGATCTCTCTTCCGATCCCGCTGGCTCCGCCTGTCACCAGCGCCACCCGTTCAGTCATTCCATCCCCTTTTGCGTGTGTCCAAACCTGGCTCGACACTAGCCGACCATCGGTTCGAGGACGAAGGTCGGCCGGGCTGCGATTAACAGGGGAGTCAAGGGAGTCAACACCCGTCGGTATCATGGCCGCTCATGCGTCAGATCGACACAATTGCCGACTTTGAACGATGGCTCGACGTCGAATCCGGTTCGGCGCCGTTCCCGGTGGCGGTGCAAAGCCTGGACCTGCGAGATCAAGAGCAACGTATTGCCGCAGCGACATTTGACGACGCAATCTTTTTGGCCTGTGAGCTGTCCGAGCCGGCCGCCGGACACATCGTGATGACCGGGGGAGTGGTCATCCCCGATTTGAGCGGCTTCGACTTCACCGTCCACCGAAGCACGCTGTACACCGTCGCCGAGTTGTTCGACGGCTTCGATCCGGCTGACCCTGATGGCTACGCCAAGTCCTATGACCAATGGGTTCACCAGCAGTACCTGCAACAGGGTGCGTCACCTCGGGCGTTCAACACCAGCCTTGCTCGACGCCTGCACGACCACTCGATCACCGAGGCGTTGGAAGACGCGCTGCTGGATGAGACCGCGGCCCCAGCCGAAGATGAAGCGGCGGCGTTTGAAAGTGGAGCCAAGCCTCGTCGTAGTGTGGTGGCCATCATGGGCGGCCACAGCATGGAACGCTCGGAGCCCATGTACGCCTCGGTGGCCCGCATCTCCCGGGAGCTGACGAGACGTGGTTTCCTGATGATCAGCGGTGGCGGCCCCGGCGCTATGGAGGCCACCCACCTGGGGGCCTTTGTTGCTGCCCGACCCGACGACGACCTCGAGCGGGCGTTAGCTCTGCTTAGGCCCCGACCGTCCGGGGCGGTATCGGGCAAGGAGTACGCCGACGGTGACTGGCTGCATCGAGCATGGGCGGTGCGCGAACAGTTGCCCATCCCCGCTGGAACCGAGGAGCAGTGCAAGAGCATCGGCGTGCCGACGTGGCTGTACGGACACGAGCCGCCGACGGTGTTTGCTACTCACATCGCCAAGTACTTCGCCAACAGCGTCCGCGAGGACGGGCTCTTGGCGTTGGCATCACACGGCGTGGTCTTCGCCCCCGGAAGTGCTGGGACGACGCAGGAGATTTTTCAAGACGCCGCCCAGAACCACTACGGAACTCAAGGCCTGTATTCGCCCATGATCTTGTTCGGGTCGGACTTCTGGACGACGACAAGGCCGGTGTGGCCGTTGTTGACCCACGTGGCCGAAGGGCATCGCTACGGCGAGCTTCTGGCCCTCACCGATTCCGAGACCGAGGTGGTGGACCGGATCACGGCCTACGACCCCACGGATTACTCGGCTGATTGACGCTTCAAGGCTGGATTGGCCGCTTCTGCTAGGCGGCCAATGCGTACACCACGTAGTTGTCGTCGTAGTGCCCGGTCTGGCGGTTGAACGTGCCACCACAAGTGATCAGCCGGAGTTCGGGAACCGGGAGGTCAAATCCGAACACCTCGGTCGGTAGATCGCCCTTTGGATATTGACCCGATCGAACCACCTCGAACTCAACTGTGGTCCCGTCCTCGCCGGCGACAAAGATGGCGTCGCCTGGCTGTAGCTCGTTCAGTTTTGCGAATACGGCCGGCCCGCTCTTGCTGTCGATGTGGCCGGCGATGACAGCCGGTCCTATCTCTCCCGGCAGTCGCGTCTCTCGATACCACCCGGCTTGGTCAAAGTCCTCGGGGACTTCGGGTTCGGGGCCGCTGAGTTGTAGCTCAATCGTGTCGGTGTCAATGCCGAGAGTGGGGATCTTGAGCCGTACCGGCAAGATCCCTTCGGGATAGGTCACATCGGGGGCAAGCGTCGTTGACGGACCGATGGCGGTAGTCGGTTCGAGAGTTGGAGTTGGTTGGCTTGCGACGTCTGGCGTTGCTGTCGCCGCCAGATTGGTGCCGACATCGGTTGGCGGTGAGTCTGTTCCACAGGCGACTACGAGCACGGTGAGGAGCGTGGCAACAAGCAGCACTCTCAGCAATGAGCGGCCACCCTTGTTTGTCGGAGGACGTACCGGAAAACAGTTCCAAGGGGGGCAATTGCGGCCGCCCCAGTCGTTACTTGCCGTCATCTTCACACCTCTGCTTCGAGAAGAACGTCGACCCGGAACGCTCAGGAGTAGCGTTCCGGGTCGCGCGATCTCTGTCGTCTATTGGGCGCTCTGACCCGCAGGGCGACGCCGGCGTGTAGCGGTCAGCGCGACCGCACCGATAGCGGCAGCGGCCAGCCCGGCCGCAGCATTGCTAGTACTGGCATCGGTTGCTAGACCACCGGCACCGGTTTGAACCGGACCGGTGGCTACGGCAGCCAGCGTGCCACAGGCAGCCGGTGCGGTGCCTTCGCGGGGCAGATCCGGGGTGAGTGACGAACGGACATCCTGATCGAGATCAAGAGTTCCGTTGCCATTCTCGTCGACTCCGTGAACGACGACGTGAAGCTTGCCCAGATTTGGCTTGAGCGCATCGGGAATTGGGATTCCTGATCGTTCGTAGTCGATCGAGGTTCCAGCGGGGAACCGCTCGATGGCCAGGGCCGACTCTGGGCTCGTGTCACCCTCGGTGGTCAGACTGAGTTGGACGCCTCCGTATCGGGGGGCTCCTTCAAGCACGTCGACAATGCCGTCGCCATCAGCGTCGTCAGCTGCGGTCGGGCAAACGGAGGAGGCAACGTTTTCACCGTCGACGATGCCGTGAATGTGCATCGCGTGGGGTCCATCAAGGTTGAGACCGTCGGCGGATACGCCGACAGTCATTGTCTCACCGTCGTCTGACACGGTTATCTCAACCGTGCCGCTGGCGCCGGAGTCGTTCAGTGGCCACAGCTGGGCTTCATACACCGAACCTTCGTGGACGGCGGATGCCGGCGACGCTATACCCAAGGTGGCCACGACAGCGGCTGCTGTCAACGCAAGTCTCTTCATTTCTTCTCCTCTGGAAACGTGTTGATGTCTTTTGCTGATTGTTGATGTGGACGGTTCGGAGCGAAGACTGAAGTGGATTGAAGAAGTTTGAGTTTCTGCCAAAACGCCTTGCGGGTGGGGCCGCTTGTGCGCCACCCCACCCGACATCGGTGTACATGTGTTGTTAATTTGCTGTCTAGCGTTTTGGTCTGTCGACCGGGCTACGGCAGCAGCACGCCGTCGATGATGTGAACCGTGGCGTTGGCTGTTGGCACGTCCTGACAGATAACTGTTGCGCTGCCATTGACAACAAGGCTGTCGCCGTCAGCAGTGAAGGACAGCTCGCCGCCGTTGACAGTAGACACTGTCCCGGCCGTTGCTAGATCCTGACCTGTGAGCTGTTCACCGGCCACGACGTGGTAGGTGAGGACGCTGGTCAGCAGGTCTTTGTCGGCTAGCACTGCATTCAGATCATCGGCCGGAACGGCACCAAAGGCGTCGTTGGTGGGGGCGAAGATGGTGAAGGGGCCGTCGCTGTTGAGGGTGTCGACCAGGTCGGCTTCAACAACGGCGCTGACGAGGGTGGACAGCAGCGGATTGTTGGAAGCAGCGGTGCCGGCGGGGTCGTCGACCATGCCGGCGAAGCTACCTTCGCCGTCAGCGGG
>CALJMD010000375.1 GCA_937981915.1 uncultured Acidimicrobiales bacterium | reverse complement strand
CGGCGAAGAGATGCCGGAGTACCTGCGCGAAAACCCCATCTACTATGCCGGACCGGCCAAGACTCCCGAAGGCTACGCGTCCGGATCGTTCGGCCCCACAACGGCCGGACGTATGGACTCCTACGTCGAACAGTTCCAGGCAGCCGGCGGGTCGTTGGTCATGTTGGCCAAGGGCAACCGCAGCGATCAGGTGGCCCAGGCATGCAAGCGGCACGGCGGCTTCTACCTCGGCTCCATCGGTGGCCCCGCTGCCCGTTTGGCCAAGGACTCAATCCGCCACGTCGAAGTGCTGGAGTATCCGGAGCTCGGCATGGAAGCCATCTGGCGAATAGAGGTCGAAGACTTTCCGGCTTTCATCGTCATCGACGACAAAGGCACCGATTTCTACGCTGAAACGTCGCGACCCGTCGACCTCAAGCTCTGAGGCGTTCGAAACCGTCAGGTCATCGTTAGACGATGGTCATGCCGCCATCGACTACTAGAACCTGGCCGGTGACGTAGCGAGCCGATATCAGCGAAACAACAGCGTCGGCACAGTCCTCCGGGCTGGCTGTACGCCCCAGGGGCGATCGACGCTGCACGGAGCGGCGGATCTCGTCCCAATCGGCGGTCCAGGGTGTATCAACCAGACCTGGGGCCACGGCATTGAACCGAACCGGGCCGTGAGCCCGGGCCAAGAGCACTGTCATGTGGTTCAGCGCCGCCTTGGACATGGCGTAGGCAATCGACGATCCAACCGGGCGGACCCCGGCGATCGAGGTAATGGTCACCACGTTGGGGTCCGATGACTCACGCAAGAGCGGCATGGCCGCCTTGGTCAGCTTCCAGGTTCCGTTGACATTGACGTCGAACGTCTTGTCGAAGATGTCGTCGGTCAGGCCATCCAAGTCCTCGTGAGCGACAACCGTTGTCCAACCAGCGTTGTTGACCAGAATGTCCAGGCCGCCGAAGCGCTCAATCGTGCCTTCGATAAGAGTGGTTGGCCCGTCCTCGGAGGCGATGTCGGCCTGGATATAGGCCGACTCGCCGGGCAGCGCATCGGCTACCGAGCGTCCGGCTTCAACCGACGATGCCGAGTTGACGACAACCTTGGCACCAAGCGCCGACAGACGCTGCGCGGTCGCTTCGCCGATACCGCTCGACGAACCGGTCACCAAGGCAACCTTTCCAGTCAAGTCAAACGACCTGTCACTGACACTCATGCGTGGGTTCCTTCCGCCGTCACCTTGGCCGACAACACGTCGGCGATACAGCACGTCAACTTCTCAGCGTAGGCCACATCGAGAAACTCGTTGGGGCCGTGGGCGTTCGAACCGGGGCCGAGAACTCCCGTGATCACAAATTGTGCGGCCGGGAACTTGTCACCCAACATGCCCATGAAGGGAATCGTTCCGCCTTCTCCGAACAGCTGCATGTTGCGTCCGAAGTTGGCGACCGACGCGGCATCCAAAGCGTCTTTCAACCAGGGAGCAAGGTCGGGTGCGTTCCAGCCATCGGCACTATCGGTATCAGCGAACGAAACCCGGGCACCGTAAGGCGGCTCGGCCTGAAGGACCTCGGTCAGTTCTCGCTCGACCGCCTCGGAGTCGGCGGTGGGAGGCAACCTGAGCGACAATTGCAGTGCGGTGGAGGGACGCAGTACGTTGCCGGCTTTGGCCGTCGGTGGCATCCCGTCGGCGCCGACGTAGGCCAGCGACGGCATCCAGGTGCGAGCCAGAAGGGCTTCAGCTGGTTCAGGCGAAACCGGTGAGGCGCCGTCCACCATCGGGTACTCCTCGTAGACGTACGAGCCGAGAAGATCGGCGGTGGCGTGCGCCTCCGCACGCCGGTACTCGGGAACCTCCACATTGGCTGAGTCCAAGAGAACACGACCATCGGTTGCATCCTCAATGCGGTCAAGCAACTGACGGATGATTCGGAAACTGGAGGGAACAACACCCCCGGCGCTTCCACTGTGGATGCCTTCGTTCACGATGTCGACAGCTAGTTTGCCGAAGACCATCCCTCGCAGGGACGTGGTCAGCCACAGCGTGTTGTAGTCGGCACAACCGGAGTCAAGGCAGATGACCAGGTCCACATCGCCCAGTCGCTCGGCCAACGCGTCGACGTGAGCAGGGAGGTCCGGGCTTCCTGACTCCTCCGAGGCTTCAATCAGCACGACCAGACGACCATGGCGTCCACCGGCGGCTTGGACCGCTTCGATGGCGGCCAGCGATGCGTAAGCGGCGTACCCGTCGTCAGCCCCTCCCCGACCGTAAAGCTTTGAGCCCTCCATCACCGGTTTCCACGGGCCTAGGTCCTCGCGCCAGCCTTCCATCTCCGGTTGCTTGTCAAGATGCCCGTAGAGCAGCGTCGTTGTTTCGTTTGATGTGGTATGGCTTGATGTGGTGTGATTCGATCCGAATGGTTCGATCTCGGCCACGATGACGGGGGTCCGCCCGGGTAACTCCTCGATCGACACCGACATGCCCTCAATCGGCCGGGTACGCATCCAGTCGTAGATTTGATCGACGGCCTGCTGCAGGTAGCCGGACTGGGACCAGTTCGGGTCAAACGCCGGGGACAGGGCGGGAATTGCGATGTAGTCCTGTAGCTGCGGGATGATCTCGGTGGACCAGAGGGTGGAAATTCGCTCCTGTGGACCCGGTCCAAGTGGAGACTCGCTTTGGCTGTCTGTGATCGTCATCGTCAGCCATGATAGATGGCTGAATGCGGTGGTCTGCCAGACTTACGAGTTCGGCGCGATTCGGAATCGACTTCGACCGGCATGCTTGGCGCTGTAGGCCGCTTGATCAGCTCGCAACATGATGTCGGTGAACGTGTCCTCAGGTTCGAACACTGCCCCACCGATCGAACAGCTCCGTTGAAGTGAATGCTCGCCAAGAGAGAACGGAGCAGAGACCCGATCAAGAATACGCTCGGCAACCGGTGACAGCCGTTTGCTATTCAGGCCGAAACCAAGCACAACAAACTCATCGCCGCCCAGCCTGGCGACGACGTCGTCAGAGGGAACGGCGTTACGTATCCGAGCTGAAACCTCAATCAGAAACTCGTCGCCAACCGAATGACCCAAGGTGTCGTTGACCGACTTGAAGTCGTCCATATCTAACATCAAGATGCCAAAGGTCGCATTGTTGGCGATTGCCTCCTCCACGGCGAGACGGAACGCCGACCGATTGGCCAAACCGGTTAGGGGGTCGGTCATCGCCTGTTCACGCAAGTCGCTGACCAGCCGCTTCTCCTGGTCTTCGCGTGCGACGAGGTCGGAGATATCCCGCTCGATGGTGTACCACCGTCGAGTCTCTGGATCGTATTCGGTTCTCATCGACAGAGGCGTCAGAGACCCGTCTTTGGCCAAGCCGAGAATTCTCGTTTCAACGCTGGTCTCGCCGGCCAGAATACGTTCCACCAACGCGTTCCAACTGGTCGGTTCGGCAAAGTCGGCCACCGGACGCCCAACGAACTTCTGGTCCCCGTGGAAATGTCGAGTGGCGTCGTTGACGTAGGTGATGATTCCCGCCTCGTCCGTCACGACAAAGATGTCTCGTGTCAGTCGAGCGAGATGCATGAGATCTGACATGCGACTTTGGCTCCTACGAACATCGACGAGACGCTGAGCGGAACACACGGCATGGTGCTCGTCGATGACTCGGCTGGTAACCAGGCAGATTTCGCTGGTCCCGTCGGCCGATAACACACTTGCTTCGCGACGGTCGACTCCCGGTTGTCGGCCATGTGCTAAATCTGTCGTCGGGTGAAGCGCTCCAGGGTCGAGTTCAACGAACTCGGCTAGCTCATGCCCTCGCCAGTCGTCCGGCTCATACCCGTACCCTTGCAGACCGAACGCACCGACATCGGCTATCGCCAACGACGACAGCTCAACTACAACGGTGAGATCGGGCAACTCGTCCAGCAGCCAATCTTCACTCGGCAGACCGCTAGCGTTTGTCGATTCGGTCGACATCCTTCACAGATCGGACCGAAAAAGGCAAACCTTGATCTCTTCGATAACCGGATTCCGGCTAGCTCAGGTTCTTGTCGAAGACATCGCGTGGAGCTAGCCGACGGCTCCACAGCTCTCCATTGCGTCGAAGAACTTGCTGTAGAAAGCATCGGTGATTTCGCCCGAGAGCAGTACATCGATGTCGTCGTCGGACGGGTCAGCCATCAACTCGGTGGCGACGCAGGGTGCGTCCTCCTCAGAAACGCCGTTGGCCACCAATTGATCGGTGATCTGGACCTGAACGTCGCCTTCGACACCACAGGTGAACATGGCACGGAACTGTGCCTCTTCGAATTCTGCCGAGACGGGTTCGACAGTGAGCTCGGACTCCAACTCGTCGCTGCTGTAGCGGACCATCAAATCGTCGACGACGCAACCTGCCTGTTCAGCACTGGCGTCCGGATTGCTGTCCTGGAAGCCCGAGATGAGCGACTGTCGGGAGATCGACTCGCCGCCGCAGGCGGAAAGCGTGAACACAAGCGACAGCACCGCCGCCACGAAGTAGAACGCCCGACTGGTCAACGGGCTAGTCGGGCGCTGTCGAGCCGGTAGCCGACTAGTTGATTTGACGGTCGCGGTCGCTCCAGTACGGGTCCCGAAGCTTGAACTTTTGAAGTTTGCCAGTCGCAGTTCGGGCCAACTCATCTCGAAATTCTACCGAGGTCGGGCATTTGTAGTGGGCCATCCGCTCGCGGCAGTAGTCGATCAATCCCTCTTCGGTCAGGTCGGCGTTAGCATCCACGACAACCAGCGCCTTGACCGTCTCACCCCACTTTTCGTGCGGCACACCGATAACGGCTACCTCATTGACATCCGGGTGGGAGAAGACAACGTCTTCGACTTCGATCGACGACACGTTCTCCCCACCGGAAATGATGACGTCTTTCTTCCGGTCGGTGATGGCGTAGTAGCCCTCGTCGTCGCAGTAGCCACCGTCGCCGGTGTGGAACCAATCGTCGGCCAACGCTTCGGAGGTTGCTTCCGGATTCTCCCAGTATCCCTGGAGAATATGGTTGCCCCGAGCCAGCAACTCCCCGGAGGGGCTGACGTTCATGTTGATGCCAAGAACCGGAGCGCCGGCTCGACCGAGCTTCTTCGCTCGATCTTCGGAGCTGAGCGAATCCCACTCGGCTCGGGTGCGGTTCATGGTCAACAGCGGTGACGTTTCGGTGAGACCGTAGATCTGGATGAATTCCCATCCGAGTTCGGTCTCTATCCGTTCAATGGTGGCGGTTGGTGGTGGTGCGCCGGCTACGACCATGCGAACTCGATCACGACCCGGGATATCGCCGTCCCAGTCGGCCGCCGCATCCAAGATGGCGGCACAAACCGCAGGAGCGCCACACATCAGCGTGACACCATGCTCCTCCACCCGGCGGAGAATTTCATGACCGTCGATCTTGCGGATCACTATGTGCTTAACGCCCATTCCGGTGACGGTGTACAGCATTCCCCAGCCGTCGCAGTGAAACATCGGCAAGGTATGCAGATACACGTCTCGGTCGGTGACTCCGACCTGCCAGCCGAACGTTACGGCGTTTGTCCATCGGGCCCGATGGGTCTGCTCGACTCCCTTGGGCCGGGCCGTCGTGCCGGAGGTGTAGTTGATTGAGCAGATTGCGTCTTCGTCTGCGGTCCACGGTTGCGGCTCACCGTCTTGGCCGTACCAGACCTCGTCCGACTCGGGACCCATGATCCACTTGTGCTTGCAGTCAATGCCAGCCAAGTCGGCTTCGAGTTCAGGGTCGATCAACAGTGCGTCGGCACCGCAGTGCTCGACGATGTAGCCGACCTCTTCGGCGTTTAGTCGAAAGTTGATGGGCACGAACACTCGACCGTTGCCGCTCACGCCGTAGAACGAGGTGAGCAGTCGGGCCGCGTTGTGAGAGACCATGGCGACCCGGTCGCCAAAACCCAGTCCGAGATTGTCCATGGCGACACCCATCTTTCGACGAACATCGCCGAGCTCACGATAGGTAAGGGTCGACAGCGGTGGCGCCACCTGGTCTGGCTCGTCCACGATCGCCACGCGATCCGGATAGACGGCAAGTGACCGATCAAGAAAATCGTTGATCGTCAGTGGGACCTTCATGCTTCCTCCCGGATGAGCGGTTGGTTCGAAGCCCTTGTGGGTTCGAACCCATTCAAATGTAGTTGGTGGCCGGTCTTGGATTCCAGCGCAAGGCGGGTTCACGTACGTAACGCCGCCGGTTGCCTGTATCTCGGACTCGCCGAGCCGATGTAACACTACATGCGACGTCGAACCCCTCCCCTGATCGGAGATCATCTCATCGCCCCGTACGGATCGGGAATTTCGGAGGCCGGGACCATTCGCCCCGGTGACTCTGCGGTGATCGTTTTCTGGTCGGCCGGGTGCGAAGCTTCACTCGAGCGACTGCGGCAACTTGCCAGTTGGCACGAATCAGCACCAACAGTCAACGGTGCACCGTCAGTCGATATTTGGACGGTGCACGCTCCTCGCTTCCCCGCCTACGAGCGTGTCGAAGACGCGGCGTTGGCCATGGATCGGCACCGGATTCCATTCTCCGCTCTCCATGACCCCGACTTCAAGACATGGAACCGATACAACCCTGAAGGTTGGCCGACAACCATCCTCGTCGACGGAGGCACGGTGGTCGGCGTCGACAACGGATTGGCGCCAATGACCGGCGTCCTGAGCCGTCTCGGCCACCCGCTGGACAAGCAAACGAACAATGGCGACCACCCCCCGGTCGCTGCGGTCACTCACCCCGACGGTCAAGAACCGGACCGCCTCCGCTATCCAACAAGCGTCGTCGTCGACGGCGACCGACTCTTGATCGCCGACACCGGCAATAATCGGGTTCTTGCCGGACGGATTCGACCAGACATGTCAATCTTTATGGTTGACCGCGTGTACGACGGATTGACCCGACCCTCATCTCTGGTTGTCCGAGACCACGACACCATTGCGGTGGTCGAAGACAGTCGACAGATCTCGATGATCGAACGATCAACCGGAGTCAAGCACCTCGTCACCGATCAACTCGTCCGTGTAGGCGGCCTCTGCGTAGACGCTGACGGCTCCCTTGTGGCCACCGACGCCGGAGGCAATCGCGTACACCGAATCATCAACGTCGCGGACAGCCAGTCGCCTCCGACCTGGTTGGCCCGACCCATCGCGGGAACCGGACGGCTCGGCACCCGAGCAGGACGGGCCGATGTCGCCGAGTTTGCTCAACCGGTGGCCGTCGCTCGCTCGCCTAGAGGTCTGGTAGTCGCCGACGCCGCCTCCAGCGCTCTTCGACTTCTCACCGACAGCGGCAAGGTGATGAACATCACCGACGGGGACTTGTACCGTTTCGGATTGGTTGACGGTGCCGCACATCGGGCGTTCCTTCAGCGACCGTCCGGGCTCTGCGCAACTACTAGTGGCGAGGTGATCGTGGCTGACAGCGGCAACCATGCTCTTCGGCTGCTAGCCAAGCGACGAGTGGAGACTCTGCCGATCCAAGGCTTGCGTCACCCAATGGCCGTGGCCTCCGTAGACGATGACTGGCTGGCGGTGGCCGACACCGACAACCATCGGATTGTGCTTGCCAACCGCCACCGCGGCCTGGTGAGTGAGCTCCGACTCGGAGGCCTGACAGGCTCGGCGCGGGCAACCGACATCGGCTACAGGCACCGAGAAACCGCCCTCGTCGGCTAGAAGGCCGACCGAGGGTGGAACAATCGGCCGATCACAGAGTTCAGTTCTCTAGCGAACGGGCCAGCGGGCCGATGTCGGCAAGTTCGTGACCCCAGGAGTCCGGCTCGGCGGCCGGCACCAGCACAAACTTGGACAGACCACAGGCAACGTACGACTGAATGAGCTCGCCCAGATCATCGACTGTCGGCATGACGGCGGCGAGATCTAAGTCGGGGTTGCGCTGCTTCAGCCTGGCCGCAAGGTTCTCTGGCAGCTGGGCGGTCCGCCGGTAGACAATCAGGGCTCCGAAGTGGTCGCGGTCGATGGACCGGCCGCTGGCTTCAGCCTCGGCGTCGATGGCGGCGCAGCCGGCTTCCGCCTTCTCCGGTGAGATGAACGAGGCCAACCAACCGTCGGCCATCCGTCCGATCCGGCGGAGCTCTGAAGGCGCTTGTCCGCCCAGCCAGACCTCCAGAGGCTCCTGCACCGGCTTGGGCTGCACGGTCACACCAGTCATGGTGAATCGGTCACCGTCGTGTGAAACGTCGTTCTCAGTCCAAAGGCGGCGCATCAACGGCAATGCCTCGTTAAACCAGGCGCTTCGGTCCGCTCGTTCCACACCGAATGCCTGATGTTCTGCCGAGTTCGGAGCACCGAGCCCGAAAGCAGGTAGAAGTCGACCATCGGAAATACGGTCAAGACTGGCCAGGGACTTGGCCAGCACCACCGGATTGCGTCCCGGTAGCACCATGACTGACATGCCAACCTTCAACTTGGTGGTACGGGCGACGGCGAACGACATGGCCACTATTGGGTCAGGACAATCGCCGGTGATTCGCTCCGACATCCACAGCGAATCAAACCCGTGCCCCTCAAGTCCGTCGACGAGTTCGCCGAAACGGCTGTGGCTTGATGTAACTCCGCTTGTCCCTAAGCCAAAACCAATACGTATCTTCATTGTCTAATCACACCACATGCGGCTTGCCAGTACACCGTCCGGTGGACAACAGGGCGCTACTATCGAAGACTGTTGAAACACCACCGGTCGCTTCCGACAGGAAGAGAATTGGAAAACAACATCATCTCGATACCACAGGGTGATCAGCGGCGGCTATCGTCATGTCGATTCTGGCTGAGACAGACTTCCACCACACAGGCTGAAGAGCCATCAACCAACGTCCGTAGGCACCAAATCGGTTTCTAGATCGATTTGATCGAAGCCGATCGGTTCGGCAACAAGGATCCATCATGACGAGTGACAATCTGGGCGAATTGGCAGATCGAATTCGGCATCTCGCCCGAGTTCCCAACCTTCTCGTCGC
>CALJMD010000374.1 GCA_937981915.1 uncultured Acidimicrobiales bacterium | reverse complement strand
CGGTTAACCCCGACTGCCAGTTCCTGCACTAAATCTCAAACTGAGGGCGGCGAGTCGTCCTACGGTTGTGCCATGGCGACCGAGAGTCAATCGAACGTGAAGCTGGATGTTCCGGCCATCGAGGTGCAAGGTTTGACCCGAACGTTCGCCGCGCCGAGACAGAGCCGGTTCCGTTCGCTTCGAGCCGTCAACGACAACGCTGCACGGTCCGACGTCGAAGCCGTTGCCGGTATCTCGTTCAGCGTGGAGCCGGGGGAGCGGGTGGCCTTCGTCGGTCCAAACGGCGCGGGCAAGTCGACGTCGATCAAAATGTTGACCGGCATCTTGTATCCGACTTCCGGCTCGGCGACCGTGCTTGGATTCACACCCTGGCTTCAACGGAAGGCGTTGGCTCAACACATCGGCAGCCTGTTCGGTCAACGCTCCCAGCTGTGGTCACAGTTGGAGCCGATGAAGTCGTTCTCGCTGCTGGGTTCGATCTTCGGTCTGTCGGAGCGAGAGCTGGCTGATCGGGTTGGGGAACTCGGGGAGCTACTTGACGCGTCTGATCTCTATCGACGTCCAATGCGAGACCTTTCACTCGGGCAACGCATGCGGTGCGAGCTGACCGCCACGTTGCTGCACCGCCCCCAGCTGTTGTTCCTGGATGAGCCCAGCATTGGGCTGGATCTGTTGGCCAAGCAGTCCTTCCGAGCGCTGCTGGCCGACCTCAACCGAAACCTGAACACCACCATCTTTCTGACCAGTCACGACGCCGCCGACATTGAACACGTGGCTGAGCGGGTGATCGTCATCAACCACGGCTCCATCGGTTTCGACGGCCCGGTGTCTGACCTAAGCGACGATGACGGCCGGGTTGAACACAGCCTGGGCGAGCTCTACACCCGGCAGGCGACCGGCCAAGATCAGTCGGAGCAACAATGTTGACCACGTCTGCGACTGTGGCGCAGGGCCCGGTACCGGTGCTGCGAGTTTTGGGCCACAGCTTTGCCACCGGATTCGGATTGGTGGTAGCAGAACCCAAAGGTCTGATAGCTCGGGCCTGGTTCTACGCGGTGGTCACTGCGGTGTTGGCGTCGATGTGGCGCATTGCCATCATTGCCAACGACGATGGAGCTGGCGCTGCCACGGTGGCTGGCTACTCCGCGGTAGCCATCTTCTGGTACATCGCCGCCGCTGAGGCTGCTCTCATCCCGGTGCCCAGCAACCTGATCGAGCAGGTGGTCAGGCCAATCGTCGATGAGTCGATCGAAGCTTGGTTCTCGCGCCCGATCTTCGCCGGCTTGCCAACGTTGATGTTTCGCTTCGGGCAGGTTCTGCCGATCTCCTTGGCTTGCGCAGGGACCGGTACGGCATTGTCGTTGCTGTTGGCCGGTCCTCCCCCGAACCTGATTGCGTTGGCCCTGGCGCTTCCTGCCCTATGCCTCGCCGTTTTGTTGTCGATCACCATTCAGTACACGTTCGCCGCGCTGGCTTTTTGGCTGGGCGACATTTCCGGCATGTGGCTGGTGTACCACCGGGCCGTCTTTATCCTCGGTGGTCTCATCATTCCGTTGGAGACACTGCCGTCGTGGTTGGAGCCGATCGCTCGAGCGTTGCCGTTCATGGCCACGGTGTACGTTCCCGGTCGATTGGCTGCCGGGTATTTGGAACCGATGCTTATTGTCCGTCAGATCCTCTGGTTGGTGGTCTTCATCGCCGCGGCAACAGTAATCTTTCGACGGGGAGAAGAGCACATGTGTCGGCGGGGCGTTCGATGAGTCGGGTATGGGGCCGGGTCGGTGTCTATCGACGCTTGTTGGCCAACTCGTGGTTGGAGGCGTACTCGCAGCGGACAGCGTTTTGGATGGGCGTGGGAGCGATGGTCACCAACAACGTGGCCTGGATCGTCATCTGGGCATTCTTCTTCGACGAGGTGGGAACCGTTAGAGGATGGGATGGCGACAAGATTCGCCTTTTGTTGGCCATCCTGGCCACGGCCAGCGGTCTGGTGTTGGGCTTTTTCAGCAACGTGCGTCGGTTGGCCGAGCTGGCTGACACCGGCGAGTTGGACGCCGCTTTGGCGCTGCCGATTTCGACGCTTCCCTACCTGGCATGTCGACAGGTACGGCCAGCTGGGGTCGGTGACCTCGCTTTCGGGCCGATACTTTTCCTGCTGGCAGCCAACCCCACACCGGCAAGGACCGCCACGTACCTGATCGGTGCGTTGAGCGGAGCTGCCGTGTTGGTTGGATTCTTGATCTTGATTGGATCGGTTGGTATCCGCTACCGCAATGATGTGGTGAGTGACCAGGGGTTTCAGGCGATACTTCTGTTCGCCTTTTACCCGGTTGACATCTTCGGACCGCTGGCTCGATTCTTCATGTACGTCGTGATACCGGCCGGTTTCGTTTCGGCTGTGCCCGTTCGCCTGGTCGAAGAGTTCAGCTTCGGCCTTCTGGCTCTACAACTTTCGGTGGCGTGCGTCCTGCTGGCCGCCGGTGTGGCCACGTTCAACTGGGCCATGCGCCACTACACCTCCGGGGCGGCCTGGAGCGCTGCCTAGTCGCAGTTTGATATCAGCAGGCGGATTGGAGTTCTCGATGCTCGCCGTCGCCTACGTGGAGTTCGTT
>CALJMD010000373.1 GCA_937981915.1 uncultured Acidimicrobiales bacterium | reverse complement strand
GCTTTGCCTTGGCGTTGCAGCATCAAGAACTGTTCTTCGACCAGGCGGGTGATCAGCATGTTGCGGTAGCCGGCCAGCTTGGTCTCGGTCGACAGCTCAGGGTCCCACTGGCTCTGCGTCCCGCCGAGCTGGGCGGATGGTGCGTCGCTAGGACTGTTGGCCATCACCCTGACCATTCCGGTGGCCAGTGGGTAGGTGTCGACTGCGGCGGTCTCGATGCTCGGCATCGGCGTTTCATCAACGGTGGGAATGACCAGCGACGAAAAGTCGGGCTCTTCACCTGGGCGCGCCGCCGGCTCGGGAACATGAAGGCGGAGTTCGGTCTGGTGAGAGGTCATCTGCCATCTCCATCGCTCGGCACGGTCGGCTTGTGAGTCAGAAAGCTTAGATTTTCCGTATCAGTTGGTGGAGATACGGATTCGTGTATCGATTATCGTTTGATATTCGTTGTCACGTCAATTGTTCAGTATCTAATTCGGCTTTGGCAACTAAATGACAACTAATGTTCGGCACCAGCCCTATTCTGGAGTCTGTAGACGAACAACCGACGGAAGAAGGCAGCAGCAACAGTGGAGTTCGATGACGTCGACCAGGCCCTGATCGCCGAACTGCAGGCCGATGCTCGGCAAACCAATCGGGCGCTGGCGGCAAAGGTCGACCTGGCTCCATCGACCTCGCTGAGCCGGGTGCGGGAACTGGACCGCAAAGGCGTCTTCACCGGTTATCACGGCCACGTTGATCTCCAGGCGCTGGGCCGGGGTCTCGAAGCCCTGGTCTTCGTCCGCCTCCAACCGAAGAGCAACGAGATCATCGAAGCGTTCACGGAACGGATGTGGGCGCTGCCGGAAACAATCGGGATTGATCTCATCACCGGTGCCGAAGACCTGATTGTCCACCTGGCCGTACCTGACGCCGAGACCCTCCAACAGGTGATCTTGAATCAGATCAGCAGCTTCCCCGAAGTGTTCGACGAACGATCGTCACTGCTGTTCCGTCGCCGACGAAAAACCGTTATCGAACCGATTACGAGTTAACGGACTCCCGAACCAGAACCCGTTCAACGACGTCGGTTGCGGTTGCGTCCTGCTCCACCAGTACGACCAGAAGGCGGTTGTCGATGACGGCGACCGCCATCGTCCCCGCATCGCCAATGAGTGCATCGGTCTCGCCATGAGCTGCGAGGCCGGAAGGCTCAATCGGGGCTCCGCCGGCAAACTCTGGGCACCCCATCCATGAGAGAAACGTCTCCGCCATCGCTTGCGCCGTTTCCGGATTGGCTGCCTCCACCGCAAACACCGAAGCATCATCGATGCCGTCCCCGAAGCCATACTCGGTGTACAAGGTTCGTTCGGGGAACGTGATCGATTCAATGTTCGGACACTCTTGCGGAGGCTGACCACCTTCGGGCATCGTCTGGCCTCCAAAGCCGGTGTCGGTCCCGCCGTCAGTCCAACCCGGGCCGAAGTCGGCTGCCTCGGGCACAAGCCGACGCAGATCGTCCGACTGTGTTGATGCCGTGTCCCAGTCCGACGGAAGGTTCACCAGCCAGGTGCTGTTCCCACTGGATACCGCCAACCGGTCCCCGGCAACCCACGTGAGTTCTTCGATAGACAGTGCGGGCAGATCAAGTTCGACCGGCTTCTCCACTACCGCTGAACCGGGTGGCGTCACCTCGACTCGGGTCACGTCCGAGATGACACCGCAGCAACCGACTGACAGAAGCAACGTGCCGTCGGGCAACCATTCGACGGCTCGAACGTCGTCGGAGTTTGAGTAGGTCGGGGCCGTGTCGCCAGCGGCAACCACGACAATCCCGTTGCCCCCGAAGACGGCCACCATGTTGCCGTCCAAACTGACTTCAACCCGGTCGTTGTACGGGTCGAAACGATCGTCGATCACGGTGTCGTCGAGATACAGCTCGCCTTGGCCGGTTCCGTACAGCCGAGACTGGTCGGCCAGTTCGGCCAACAGCCGTCTGTCCGTCTCTTCTTCGGTCAAAGCCTCGCCAGTCAAGCCGTCATAGGTGACCAAGACGCTCGGTCGCAGTTCGGAGCGCTCGTCGCCCAGGTAATCGCGAAACGTCATCATCAACGTGTCGCCGTCGGCTGACCAGACAGCGGGAGATGGAACGGGAGCCGTCAAGGCGCTGGTGTAGCCAACCATGGCGGGCGGGTCGGTCGACGGATCAACGATGAGGAACGAGTCTGCCGCCACGTCGCACCAGTTGAACAAGGCGAACCGGTCGGTGCCGACCGTGGCCAGACGATCGGTGAACAACTCTTCGGTCTGCACAACAATGTCGGTCACCACAATTGTTTCGTCGCCGCCGACAGCGTCGACTAGGAGAACCTCTGCACCGAAACCTGACTGGGCCAGCCAGTCACCGTCCGCTTCGTAGCACGGGCGTTCATCACCGATCAAGCGAGTGGCGACTAGGGTTTCGCCGTTGCCTATGGCATCGTGCACCGCGAAGTCGAACGGGCCGAGCGGTGTTGGCGTTTCGGTTGAAGCTATTTCCGTTGAAGGTGTTTCGGTCGCCGTAGTCGTTGACTGCTCAGCGGCTGCCGGGATTGTCTCCAACTGCTCCGATTGACTGAACACCCGGATCGCAACGCCCGCAACACCAAGCACGGCCACGATTGCGATGACCACAGTGAGCGCCATCGATGCCGACCGCCCACCCTCGACCGATGACGCCACGTCTAGTCAGATTCGAGTTGGTCGAGTCGTTTGACCACTGAAGCGGGGAAGCCGCCGGTTGCCACCGGTCCCCAGCGCTCAATTTCGATGCTGATCAGGCACTTGCCCTGGCGCTCCATTGCGGCCCGATACTCATCCCAATCCGAATGTTCTCCGGAGATGCAGCGAAAGTAGTCGACCAGGCCGTCCATGGCATCGGGGAGGTCAACTACGGTTGCTTTGCCGTCGACCTGCACCCAGGCTCCGCCGAAGTGGTCGCTGAGAACACACAGGCTGACGTCGGGGTTGCGGCGAAGATTGTGGATCTTGTCCCGCTGCGGATAGGTGGCAATAGCCAGCTTGTTGTACTGGTTGACGCCCCCGGTGACCGGAGACATTTGCGGCCGTCCATCAACCCGCTCAGTGGTGACAATCCACTGATGGCGGGGTCGAATGAACTCCAGCAGCTCATCGAACTCGACGGTTTTGTTGGTGGCAATGGTGCGAGCCATACTTCTTCACACTAGCGTCGGCCGCCTTGTCGCAGACTACCGGCAGCCGCTCTGCCGGCCGGTGGTGACGAGATCCGTCAGGAACTGGCGTCGAGGACGACGGCTACCGCTTCGGCCAGGTTGCGATCTGCTCGCAGCGAAACCCATTCCGCCAACTGAGCGTTGGTGGGAGGCTCGGTGCCGAGCAGGTGAGCCAGCACCGCTCGCTCGGTTCGGTACTGATAGATGCGCTGGGCTTCTTCGCCTTCGCTGAAGTGCACCACGATGGTGCCCCGGTTCACTTCGCCTCGGCGTAGGCGATCGAGCCAATATTCCTTGCCTGATTCGAGGGGTTCTCGTCCCAACAGATCGAGGTACAGCTGATCGAGGAAGTCTTCGAACGTTCCTGAGCCGTAGCGGTTCTGGAACTCGCTCGACTCGGCGAACCATTCGGCGATGGTTTCCAGGTCGTGGCCGTTGCCTCGGCGTTGGGTCCAGTAGTTCAGGCCGTCGCCCTCAGGGCTGCGGCGGAAAAACGTTCGGTACAGACGATCGACTTTTGCTGCTTCGGTGTTGTCTTCCAGTAGTGCGGCGATGGCGCCTGCTTGTCCGCCAGCTTCAAAGCCTGAGACCACGTGGTCGGACTCGCCGGTGCCCGGTTGGCGGCCGTTGGCGGCTGTGAACAGTTCGTACGCGGCAATTTCCGATTCAGTCCCGCCGCTCGTCGGGGGAGGATTGGCGGCGGCCGCATCGGTGTATGGAGTGGGGTTGACCGCAGTGACGCCGCTGCCCGACGGTTGATAGATCTCGAAGTGAAGGTGAGGAGCGGTCCATTCCGCGTTGCCACTGTCGCCGAGGAAGCCGATGAACTCGCCTGCTTCGAAACGCAGACCCTTTTGGATGCGATGGCCGCTGAGGGTCTCGCAGATTTTCGCCGCGAAGGCTTGTCGGCAGCTGGCCTGCCCGTCATCGGTGCCCGGTGTGTCGTTGTTGATGTGGATGTACTGGTACTCCCAGCCTGCGTCGTCCCGCAGCCGAACGATGTTGCCGCCAGCGTTGTCGAACTCGCCCCAGGTGACAACCGAATCGTTGGCGGCCACCAATGGAATCATTCTGTCGCCCATGATGTCGACGCCGATGTGTGATCGACCGCCGCTGCGGGGCGCACCCCACGTGTCGGTCCAAAAGACATCATCGATGTAGTCGGGGTCGACGGGGTGGGTAATGCGATATGCCGCGGCGTCGGCTGATGGGAGTCCGAACCCGAGAGCGGTCACAACGAGAATCACAACAAGGGCCACTAGGGCACTGACGGATCTGTGGAGAGATCGTCGGGGAGGGCGATGGTCCCGGGGCGGCGCGACAGAGTCGGCGTAAACGGCAGTCATATGTCAAACGTCGGACGAACGTTGCAAAACCTTAACGTTGACGTCCGGTGGGTGAGTCTACACCGGTGATATCGGAAGCAAACCTCGGGCGCTTGACCCAAATCGGTAACTAGTCAGAGCGGTGATAGTCAAACGGTAACTAGTCGGAACGTTTGGCCAGGATGGCGGTGAAGACGGCGGCTCCAAGAATGGACAGGATGCCGATGGCCACCACGATGAGCTGGCTCAGTGTGCTTTCTGTTGGGGTTTCGTCGGTGATGTCGGACGCCACGTTCACGTCGCCGGGATTGACGGCCAGGGCATCACCGGGGTCCAGGGGCGGGCGTCGCTCGCCTACACCGTCAACCGCTTCCTCCCGGTCAATTGAACACAAATCGGTGCTGAGTTCGCCTCGCCACGTGTTGACGCCGACGGCAATGGTCGAGCCTTCAGACACCCAGTCGAGGCCGCATGCTCCGCCGTCAACCGGAGTAGACAGCGAAATAGGTGACGCAACCTCACCGTGCAACACCGACTGTACGTCGAACACCCACCGGACTTCCTCAGAGGACAGTTGCTCCCGGTCGGTGGCCGTGCCGATGAACACCGCCTCATAGGCGGTCACGCCTTCATGGCCCTCAAACTCTTCGAACGGAGGGCCGAAGCAACTGCATGCAGCGGCGGGTGTGGCGCCCCACACCAAGCCGACGGCAACAACCAGCGTTGCCACCGGTAGGGCGGTCCATCGGGCGAAGCGCATGCAGGCAACACTACCCTGACGGCGTGGACGATGAACGTCGAAACAACACAGCCCTTCCCGACTGGTCCGAACACGACCGTTGGGCCACCAACGGTGACGTCCGATTGCGGTGGGAACAGTACTCGCCAGCATCGGCCGACGCCGCGGACGAAAATGGCGGCGGCCGTGCCCGCAGTCGCGGCAATCTACTGTTGGTCAACGGTTTGGGTAGCCCGATGGTGGCCTACCCGGTCGGGTTCGTCGCCGAAATGGTAGCCAGCGGTTTCGACGTCATCCGATTCGACAACCGCGACGCCGGCCGATCAACGGCCACCGAAGGCGGCTACACCATTTCGGCCATGGCCGAAGACGCTGTCGTAGTGATGGACGCCGCAGGCTGGGCTTCCGCTCACGTGCTGGGAATGAGCATGGGCGGCATGATCGTCCAGCAACTGGCCATCGACCACGCCGACCGGTTGCTATCAGTGACGTCGTTGATGTCGCACACCGGCAACTGGGACTACGGTCGGGCCACCGACGAAGCCAGAGAAGCCCTCATGCAGCCAGCACCCGAAGAACGCGAAGCCTGGATCGCTCAAACAGTGGAAACCGGCAAAGTGTGGGCGTCGCCAAACCAGTGGACTGATGAGACATCGGCACAGCGAGCGGCAATGATGTTCGACTACGGCGTTCAACCCGGCCAGGTCTTCAACCAGTGGAAGGCCATCATGGACTCGGGCAGCCGGGAAGATCAACTGGCGACCTGCACCACTCCCATGCTGGTGCTGCACGGCACCGCCGACACCCTCATCACTCCTGAGGGCGGCGAGCGAACCGCCGAGGTCGCGGCCAACGCTCAATACGTGGCATTGGAAGGTATGGGTCATGACCTACCCGCCGCCTACTGGCCGGTCATCGCCGACCATGTGACGTCGTTCGTTGATCATGCTGAAGGAGAGGGCTGAGCTGATGAGTAACCCGCAGACCGGGCGGTTCACCGTTCATATCGTCGACGGGACCTACGAGCTTTTCCGGCAGTTCTTCGCCCGTCCGTCGCACACCAACGCTCAAGGCGAAGAGGTGGGAGCGGCCCGCGCTGTCGTGCGGGGAATGCTGTCCATGCTGGAGGAAGGCGCTACTCACATTGGAGTGGCAACCGACCACGTCATCGAATCGTTTCGCAATGAGATGTACGACGGCTACAAGGACGGTTCCGGCCTCGACCCGGAAATCCTCGCCCAGTTCCATCCGTTGGAAGACGGCCTCCGGGCCATTGGGGTGGCCACCTACCCCATGGTTGAGTACGAAGCCGACGACGGGATGGCGGCGCTGGCCGCTATGGCCGACGCCGACGAACGGGTGGACAAGGTGCTGATCTGCACCCCGGACAAAGACCTGGCGCAATGCGTGCGGGCCGGTCGAGTGCTGCAGTTCGATCGTCGCAACAACAAGATCCTCGATGTCGATGAGGTCGTCGAAAAGTACGGGGTGCTCCCGGAGTCCATCCCCGACTGGCTGGGCCTGGTCGGTGACTCGGCCGACGGCTTCCCCGGGCTCCCCGGTTGGGGAGCCAAATCTTCGGCCACTGTGCTCAAGCGATACGGGCACATCGAAGATATCCCCCTCGCCGCCGGACAATGGGACATCACCGTCAGAGGCGGCGCCAAATTGGCCAAGACGTTGGCCGACCACCTCGAGGACGCCCTGCTGTTCCGCCGGCTGGCCATCCTGGAAACCAACGCTGCGACCGCAGAGTCGATTGATGAGCTGCGGTGGACCGCCCCCGGCGATACGGTGGCCGAGTTCGCAGAGCGATTCGACGCTCCGGACCTGGTGGAACGCACAGCGAAACTGTCGTCCAGTCGGTAGTTGACGGGAGCCCAAATGATTCGTGAATACCGAGTGAGTGACGCGGACGGCGTATTGGCTCTCAACGAGTCCTGCGTGCCCGAAGTCGGTCCAATGGACCGCGACAAACTGGCGTCGTTCGAAGAGTGGGCCCCGTACTTCAAAGTGGTCGAAGTCGACGACGCTGTTGTCGGGCTGCTCATAGGGCTCGATCAAAGCGCCCCGTACACCAGCCCCAACTTTGGTTGGTTCACTGAACGAGTCGACCGTTTCGCCTACATCGACCGGGTGGCCGTGGCCGAAAGTCAACGCGGCCAAGGCTGGGGACCAGCCCTTTACCAGGACTTCGAGAGTTGGGCCCGCAAGCGCAACCTTCCGGCAATGGCCGCTGAAGTTAACGTCGAACCGCCCAACCCCCGCTCAATCCATTTCCACCAGGTTTTCGGGTTCAAAGAGATGGACGAGTTCGAACCAACAGGCTCTGCCGACTACCGGGTCGTCATGCTGCGGAAACGGCTCGACTAGCGAGAGCCGAACGGTCGCTGGCCAATGGCGATCCGGGTGCGCTGCAGCGCCGAACTAGACTGGGTGTCATGAGCAGCATGCCCGACGACAACACCGTGCCTGGAGACGCTGCCAGTGATTCTGTCGCTGGCGATTCTGCCGTCGACACCACTGATCGGCCGGCTGACTGGCGCACCAGAGCAGGGACAGCCGGCCTGGTTGTCGGCAACGCACTCATGGGTCTGGAGAAAGCGCTTTTCCCGGAGAAGCGAAAAGCCGATACAGAGCAGGTGTCCGATATGCCTCTCGACAACAACGCTCCGAAGCTGGACTACGGGGACTCTGGACTCGACCCGCTCGGACCGGACGACGAAGGCTACTGGCCCGTTTAAGGCCGTCGGCCTCACCTTCACTCCTATGACGCTACGACCGCTTCGCGCCAGCTCTCCCCCTGCCGCCCCTGCCGCTGGCGGCCAGCTCATCGTGTTCACATTTTTCATGGTGCTCACGCTGCTAACCGGCTGCGGGCTGGTCAACGATGCAGGCGGAGATGACACCGGTGACACGCCGGTGGTGGCCGACCAGCAATTGGCGTCGGTCATCGACGACGTCGACACTTTCTGGCTGGAACAGTCAGCGGCCATTGGACTTGACTACCAGTCGGTGGACCCAAACCGGATTCTGCTTCGGTCCGAGTTGGCTGACATCGGGCCCGCCGATTGCAGCTTTGACGATGGCACCGATGACCTGACCGCCGAATCGGTGGAAGACAACGCCTACGTCGTCGACTGTGATGAAGGAGACACGGTAGTGCTCGATGACATCAAGTACATTCCCGACCTCCGAGCTCAATACGGCGAAGCCGGAGTGGCCGTTTTGGTTGCCCACGAGTGGGGCCACGTTGTCCAGAACCAGCTCGACATGTTCGAGCAGACATCGATTCTGTCCGAGCAGCAGGCCGACTGCTACTCCGGC
>CALJMD010000372.1 GCA_937981915.1 uncultured Acidimicrobiales bacterium | reverse complement strand
GCGGCAACGGCTGCCAGGTCGGCCGGGCGGTAGAACATGATCTGAGGCTCGTACGGGTCGGCGTGGACACCGGCGTAGGGATCGCAGTCACCCTCTATGGCCGCTCCCTCTCGAACTTCCCCGAGGCCACGTCGCCCGACGGTGACTACGGCTGATGCACCGTCGGAGGTGGTAACCCAGGAGCCGCCGGGTGCGATGTCGGCCCGGCCGTAGTCAGCCAGTTGATCGCCATCGAGGTAAGAGGCCAGCTCAATGGCGTCGACCCGGCTGTTCGGCTCAGCCGACTCCGGTGGGGCGTAGGCGAAGAACGGCGGACCCCAACTGCGGGTGGTAGTGGTCGGCTCATCCTTGTGGCCGGTGAGTAGGCGCTTTCCGTCAAAGTGCTGATCAGCAAAATCATCGGGTACGGCGAAGAGGTAACCGGCGGTGGCAAGACCGTTGGCCTCTCCGGCGAAGAACGGGCCTTGAGGATCGGGTTGACTGAGGTCAAGGCTGGAGTGGCCGTGTCCGGGAACGTCACTGTCGGTCACGTTGTTGAACTGCCAGACGGTCCAATGGAGGCGGCTGCCATCGGGACCGTCGACTACTTCGAGGCCGCCGTAACGGAACTCGTCGTCACCACCAACCGCTTGCGAACCGACGAATTCAGCGGCTCGACCGCTGGTGATGTCGGCGAACGGCTGGAGCACTTCGGCCACCGGCAGGCCGTCGGTTGAGCCCCCGTGGAGGGCCGGTTCGGGGATGGCGATCTCCGCCACTCCAGGGGTTTCTCGGGGGTGACCGGACATGAACAGTGAGCCGGAGAAGTCGTCGTCACCACCGGGGTCACCGGCGGGGTTGAACGCTGACGTTGCGCCCCCGAAAGCGAACGTCGACTCGGCGATGTCGCCGGCGGGAGCCATAAACGCCCCCAGGTAGGTGAAGTCTTCTTCGGTGACAGGAGCCTCATCGTCGACAGTCTCCGCTGGGTCGCCGCTGTCAGTGTCCAGAGGACCGCCGGTTGCCACTTCGATTGACTCCTGGCCGGGCACCAGCGTGGACCATCCGGCAACGCCGACAGCCAGCAGTACCGCGCACAGCGCACCGGTCGTCATCATCCGAGCGTTTCGGGTTCGCTTGGCCGCCCTACCTTTGACCGACGACAACGAGCCAGGTTCCAGTTCAACGGCGGATCCAGCCGACTCAAACAGCTGCTGGAGTTCGTCTTCGTGGTTCATGACCGCTCCTCGATGAGATATCGCAGCCGATCGATTGACCTTGCGAGTCTGCTCTTCACCGTTCCCTCTCGGATACCAAGTGCCTGCGCTGTTTCGGAGACCGACATACCAAGCGAGAATCGGCACGCAACCACCGTGCGTTGATCAACGGTCAGCCGCTCCATGGCGTTCATTAGGTCGAGATGGTCAGCAAACTCAACGGGCCGATACTCACCTTTGTCGCCACGTGCCAGCTCGTCTCCTACGACAAACTTCTCGCGCTTGCGTTCCCGTCGACGGCCTCGAAGCCATGACAGTCCCCAGCGTCGACCGGTGACAAACACCCAACCGGCCGGGTTGGCGGTCGCACCTAGCGTGTCCCAACGTTGGTAGGCCCGGGCCATGGCCTCATCCACCGCCTCCTGCCCGAGTGAGGAATCGCCAAAGGTATAGGTCAACGCCCGGCCGATTTCGTCCCGGTGGCTGGTGTAAAAATGGTCGAAATCTCGCATCGCCGAACAACTTGAGCGTATCCGGGCGGGCGCCGCTGTCGGGTTGAAATGTTCAACCATGACAGCTGTGGCGTTTGGTGACAGAGTGCTCACAAACACTCAACGCCACCGTCAATCGATCGGTTCCAAAGTCTTTGTGAAACCGCCCATGGGAAAATTCGCTGCCTGGTCAATCCACTCAGATTTGACGTAACAACTTGATGTTACGATGGCTTCGCTCAATGGTCGGAGTTAGGCCACTGAGCATCCGCCGCAAACGTCGGGCGAGACAACCGCCGCCTCGCCGACAGAAAGAAGAATTCCAATGTTTCCCCACTCCGTTGTCGCGCCCCGACGCAAACTGGCGTCTCGACTCGCCGTTGGTGCCGCAGTCGTTGCCGCCACGACACTGTCGCTGGCCAGCCCAGGCTCCGCTGACCATACCCACTCGAAGCAGACCGGCAATGGGGCGTGTGTCCTCCTGGCTCAGAACGGCAATGAGAACAAGGTGGAGCTACCGTACGCCACCGAGCAGCAGGTTGACGCCGTGCGGGCTCATCCCATTCACCTTCGGGTTCACCTAGGCGAACCGGGCTCTGACGGCTCGATCGGGGTCTACGGTTCGGCCGGTGATCCCTGCGCCAACTCCGGTCGCTATACCAATCTTCGAGCCAACATCAAGTAATACCCGACAGGCACCGGGCCCCGGCCAACGCTGTGCCGGGTGGTCCGGCTGCCCACTCGAGCGATACCCGATCAGTAGTTGATGGTGATCGCCGCCACGGCAGTACCGGTGTCCGGGTTGCGCACGAATGCCCCTCCGGCTTCGGTCGAGGTGCCGTGAGTCAGGGCAGCGAAATGACCCGGACTGTTCCACCACAACCGGAGGACATCTTCGGTGCTCGTTCCGGCGCCACCCATAAACAAGACCTCATAGCCGCAGTGTTCGAGCCCGCCGTTACCTCGTTCGATGCGCTGAATGTTGCCCCGTGAGCAGCTGGCCGATTCGTCGGCCATTGTTTGGCTGAAAGCCACCGGATCCAGCCCCTCCTGCCTCCGCCACTTGTTCAATTCATCCACCAGCTCCCTGGTCCGTTCGGTCACCAGACCCTGAGAAGCTGTAGTTGGAGCTGCGGTTGATGGCGGTGCAGTCGTTGGTTGTGCGGTGGTTGTAGATGCCGTCGTTGGGGGCGCGGTTGACGGCGCAGCAGTCGCCGGTGCCGCCGTTGACCGCGGTGCAGTTGTTGTGGTGGCCCGCTCGGTTGATGTTGTTTGGGCCGGCGCGGTTGAGGACGTCGTTGTTTCCACGGTGGGCTCAGCGGCCGGTGCCGATGACACGGTCGAAGCTGGCTGGGTCGTCGACGTGGATGACGACGTCGACCCGGTTGTTGAGACGGAGGTGGCAACGTCAGGCTGGTCGCCGCCATCGACAACGACCAATAATCGGTCGAGCGAATCAGACGATGCCAACCCACTCGGCCGG
>CALJMD010000371.1 GCA_937981915.1 uncultured Acidimicrobiales bacterium | reverse complement strand
TGATGGCCCGGCTCGTATTGGGGTAGGGCGTTGGTCCAACGCTGCACTCGCACGCCTCGAATGCTCTCATCGCGTTGACCGTCGATCGGTACAACAGTGGCCAACTCACCGAGGAGAGTGTCGACCAGCGTGTGGTCGTCGAGTTGGTTGGCTCGTTCGTCGCCGTAGCGACCGGAGGTTAGGCGCAACAGGACGGTGTCGGCGCGACGATAATGTTCCCATTTCGAGCTGAGCCAGGTGCAGGCGGTCAAATGGGTTCCCCCGGTGGCCGGGAAGAGAATGCCTGAGCTGTCGAGCTCGGTGCGCAGGGCGCTCTTGGCTACCTCGACGGTTACCTGGGACACGCTGGCGTACGACAATTCGCCGATGGCGGCGGCAGCCAGGACCACTGCGTCGTGTTGGGGTTCAGCGCTCGCAGGCTCGGTTGGGTCGAAGTGGATGGGACTGTTCAGATGCAGCTGAGCGGGGACCATGTCCGAGTCGCCCGGGGTCGCCAACCGGTTGACCAGAGCGTCGACGATGCGTTGAACACCGCCCGGGAGACTGAAGAAGACTGGGGCTGATCGTTTGGTGCCGAGGGTTGCCCCGCTCTTGTTTCGTAGCGCCGCCATCCCTCGGATCAGCGAGCCGTGTTCGGTGAGAGCGGCCGCCAGTTGAGGTGCCGCCGAGCGCAGGCTGAGACGGTCAATGTTGGAGGCGTTGATACCACCGATGAGGGGTGCGATCAGACGGTCGGTCAGTTCGTCACCCAGACGGCGTCGGCAAACATCGCCGACCGAGGGGTCGTGGTTGCCGTCGAGCAGGTCGTTGCTGATCGCCATGTCGAGATCGTGGGCGGCTCGCTGTTTACCTTGATCTGACAGCAGCTTGGAGCCGTCGAGCACACTGAGGTCGGTTGGTATGCCGAACACGGTCCCTTCGGGGAGTTCGTGCAGTTGATGGTCGAGGCAGATGAAGGCCGGAATTTTGGAGACGGGGTGGACGACCTCTTCGGCCAGGCCGAGGGCTCGAACCAGGTCCATACCCGCGGTTGCTCTGGCCAAGATGGCGTCCGGTCCGGCGTCGACTTGTCTGTCTCCGACGTTGGAGGTCAAGATCTTGCCACCCCACCGGGCGCCGGCTTCGTGCACCTCGACCGACCATCCGGCCTGTTGAAATTCGAACGCAGCGCTCAGTCCGGCGATTCCACCGCCGACGACGAGGGCTCGTTTCACGAGCTTGCGCCGCCGAGGGCTGTTTCCGCACCGCCGTTAGCGGTTCCCTCGTTGTGTACCAGCTCGACTACTTGGGCCAAGATGTCGGGGTTCGACTCGGGGAGGACACCGTGGCCGAGGTTGAAGATGTGTCCGGGGTGTCCGTCATTGTCGGCCAGTACTCGCCGGACTTCCGCTTCGACTGCCTCCCACGATGACGACAGCAGAGCAGGGTCAAGGTTGCCCTGGAGGGCTACCCGGCCGCCGGTTCGCTGCCTGGCCACCGACAGCGGGGTTCGCCAGTCGACGCCGACCACGTCGGCTCCGACGTCGGCCATCTGGTCCAGGATTTCTCCGGTGTTGACTCCGAAGTGGAATCGGGGGACGTCGAGGTCGGCCATGGCAGCCATGATTTTTGCGCTGTGGGGCGCCACCCAGTCCCGGTAGTGCTCGGGGCGCAGGATGCCGGCCCACGAGTCGAACAGCTGAACCGCTGATGCTCCGGCGCTGACTTGAGCGGTCAGTGTGGCGATGGCCAGGTCGGCCAGCCGGTCGCACAGCTGATGCCACAGCTCGGTGTCACTGACCATGAGGCCTTTGACTTTGGTGTAGTTGCGTGAAGGTCGACCCTCGATGAGGTACGCGGCGAGCGTGAACGGGGCGCCGGCGAACCCGATAACGGGGACCTGGTGCCCAGGATTTCCGGCATCATCGTTCCCGGCGGTGGCCAGTTCGGCCACCAGGTTCTTGATGGTTTGCGTTTGGAACGGCACGTCGGCGTCGGGGTCGAGGGGTCGAAGCCGGTCCATGTCGGCGGCGGACGTGAACGGCTGCTCCACGGTGGGTCCCACGCCGGGGGTGATGTCCACGCCGAAGCCGACGGCCCACAGCGGGGTGACGATGTCGCTGAACAAGATGGCGGCGTCAACGCCGTAGCGCCGAATGGGTTGCAGCGTTATTTCGGTGGCCCGGTCGGGGTCGGCGATGGCGTTCAGGATGGAGCCTTCGCCTCGAACCGCCTTGTACTCCGGCAGCGATCGCCCGGCTTGTCGTTGAAACCAGACCGGTACCCGATTCCCGGGTTGTTGGGCTGCTGCTCGTAGGAGTGGGAGAACCGGTTCGCTTTGGGGGTCGGGCACGTCTTTGAGCGTATCCGGCTGGGTTGAGGCCCGGCCGGTGCTGGGGGCCAGACGGGCGGGAGTCACACCGCTGGGTATGACGGGAGCCCGATAGAATAAGTGGTCCCCCAAAAACTCGAGTAAGGGTTGTTCGGAGCGCGGTGACAGACAGACATCCTGAAGTGGAAGCCGAGCAGGCCCATGTAGATCGGGCCTATGAGCGGTTGGAGGAAACCCGACAGGAAGCGGTACGCCTGAAAGACACTATTCAGGTGGGTCGCGGCGGTACTTATCAGGCCCGCTGGGAACGTGAGGTGTTCTACGAGAACATCGCCAACCGCTTGCGAGAGCTGGATCTTGGCGAGCGTTCGCTGTGTTTCGGCCGGATTGATCAGTCCGAGGATGCCGGTGGCGGCAGCTACCACATTGGTCGTATCGCCGTGTCGAGCGAGGACCGTGAGCCGCTGATCGTCGATTGGCGGGCCCCGGTCGCTGAGTCGTTCTACCGTGCCACTGGAAATGACCCGCAGGGGTTGGTTCGACGTCGCCATTTCACCAGTCGTGGTCGAACCGTGTTGGACTTGGAAGACGAGTTCTTCGGCGACGCCGCGGTGCAGGGTCGGGTGACCGTGAACGGCCGCGAGTTGCGCGGTGCCGGTGCTCTGGTGCACGCCCTGGGCGAGAACCGCACCGGTCAGCTGTCGGACATTGTCGGCACGATCCAGGCAGAGCAGGACGAGATTATCCGCTCAGGAATGCACGGTGTGCTGGTGGTCCAAGGTGGCCCCGGAACCGGTAAGACAGTGGTCGCTCTACACCGGGCCGCCTACTTGCTGTACACCCACCGGTTCCCGCTTGAAGGCCAGGGCGTTCTGGTTATTGGCCCCAACAAATTGTTCTTGGGCTACATCGAGCAGGTATTGCCGTCGTTGGGTGAGGCCGGTGTCGATATGGCGGTGTTGGCCGATTTGATCCCGTCGGTTCGAGTTGCCGGGCGCGATGACAGCGCAGCGGCTCGGATCAAGGGCGACTTGCGGATGGTCAATCTGATTCGCCGAGCCGTCCGGGACCGTGAGCGCCCGTGGCGGGCTGACCTGATCGTGCCGATGGGGGCCCGCAAGATTCGGGTTCCAGCATCGGAGTCGGAGCGGATTATTAAAGAGGCCCGTCGCCGTTTCCGCACCCACAACGCAGCCCGCAAGTTTGTGGTCAGCGAGGTGTTTGAGGCGCTGGCGGCCAATCACCCCGACGGCGTGTCGGCCGACATGGTGGCCGACCAGGTCGGTGGTTCGATGGAGGTTCGCGAGGCGCTGATGTGGATGTGGCCGGTGCTGACGCCGGCCCAGCTGGTGCATGACCTGTATGGTTCACCGGCCCTAATCCGGTCGGCTTCCGGTTCGTCGGGCAAGTTTGCGCTGTCGGATGCAGAGCAGAAGGCGCTGTACCGTCCGTGGCAACCCGACAAAGTGGTGGACGGGTTTGTGTGGTCGGTTGACGATGTGCCCGTTCTGGACGAGGCGTTGGAGCGGATTGGTTCTCGACCGAAGCGCAAGGTGGATGATGAGATCCGCACGTTCGGTCACATCGTGGTTGATGAGGCGCAGGATCTCTCACCGATGCAGCTGCGAATGTTGACCCGCCGTTCGCTCAACGGTTCGATGACCATTGTTGGTGACATCGCCCA
>CALJMD010000370.1 GCA_937981915.1 uncultured Acidimicrobiales bacterium | reverse complement strand
CACTGGACGAATGGGCGTGGGAGGAACTGAACGCAGGCCGGATCGGCCGCCCGGTGAAATCCAATGAGCAGCGCTGGGTGGAAGTCGACCTTTCCCAGCAGCTGATGAAGGTCTATGAACCGGGCGAACCCACTCCGGTTTTGGTCAGCCACGTCTCCAGCGGCAGCGGTGTTCCGTGGGAGAACGAGGAGCACAGCGGCAGCTCAGTCACCCCCAAAGGCGATTTTCACATTCAGCGCAGGATCAACGGCTGGCGAGAGTCGAGCTTGAACATCGGTCGGCTCTACAACCCGCTGTACTTCGTTGGTGGCATCGCCTTCCATGGTGCACTTTCGGTTCCCGCTTATCCGGCCAGCCACGGTTGTGTGCGAGTGCCAATGCACATTGCCGACTACCTGCCCGGAGAGCTGCCAAACGGCACCCCGGTCCACGTCATGGCCTGACGGTTACCTCGGGCGACGCTGCTGTACGCTCGCCCGGTGGACTCAGCCCGACGAATGAACCCGCGACGTCTGATACAGGCGTTGTTTGCAGCGGCTTGCTTGGGTCTTGCCGTCGTGTCGTTGATGCGGTTTGTCAGTTTCGACAACCCATGGCTGCATCTGTTTGTGCCACTAGCGCCCGCCGGTCTGGCGCTGTCGTTATTGGCGTTCTTCGCCTCGGCATCAGGTGCGGTGCGGCCGCTCGGTCTTGTCGGCGTGCTTCTGGCAGCACTCTTGGCACTGCCCGGCCCGGTCCTGCCCCGCACAGGCTGCAACAGTCGCACGGCCTCGGCCAACGCCGTGACGGTGTTCTCGCATAATGCGTCGTATGAGGCGTTCGATGCCGAGCAAGTAGCGGCCGAGGTCGATCAGTCCGGGGCGGACATCGTGCTGTTACAGGAAGCCGATCCGGTCATGACCGATGCGCTCAACGCTGCGGTGGCGTCGCCGTTCGCCCATGTGGTGTCGGGCGCCGGGGACAAGACGCTAAGCCTTTCAGTTCTGAGCCGGTGGCCCGTCACTGATGTTGTCGACTCGGTGATCGGTGACGATGCCCTGTTGTCGGACCGCTGGACCGACGAGGTCAACCCAATGCTGTTTGTCTCGGTGGAAACCACACTCGGCCCTCTTCGTCTGGCCAACGTCCATCTCAGCGCGCCGCGATCGGCCGAGTTGGTGCAGCGGCGACGAATCGAAGTGCCGGTGGTGGTTGATCAACTCGTCGCCTGGGACCAAACTGACGATTCGAGTCTGCCCGACCTGATGATGGGCGACTTCAATGCTTCGACGAGCCACGCCGACCTGCGTTCGCTGATGGGTGAAGCGGGATACGCCGACGGCCACCGGTTGGCCGGCTGCGGACTGGGTACGACATGGTCCCCGTTAGTCACCGGACCAGGTGTGCTGGCACTGGATCATGCTTTGGTCAGAGCCGATCCGGAGGACCGGCGATTTGCTGTTTCCACCTTCAGAAGCCACGGCTATGCCGGTAGCGACCACCGAGCTATCTCGGTGATTCTTGAGCCCCAGTCGGAGTGACAAATGGCGTCGAATCTTCCCTTGCCAACAGCTGATACGAGGCGGTACGTTCTCTCGGATGAGTATTGCGACAACGGCTGATTCGTATCACGCCAACGGCTACGTCGGGGCGGTTGAGATCACTACGCCCGAAGAGGCGTTGACCCACCGTCGAGCCCTGGAACAAGCAGAGTCACAACTTGGCCCGCTGCACTACATCGACAAGGTGCACACGGTGCTGACGTCGGCCTGGGACCTGTGCACCCGACCGGCAGTGTTGGATCTGGTTGAGGAGATGATCGGCCCTGACATCTTGTTATACAACTCCACGTACATCATCAAAGAACCCAACACCGCAGGCAAAATCAACTGGCACCAGGACCTAACCTACTGGGGCCTATCCGACCCTGACGCCCAAGTGTCGATGTGGCTGGCGTTAGCCCCGGCCACCGCCGAATCGGGTTGCATGCGCATGGTGCCCGGCAGTCACCGTCATGGACAGTTGGAGCACGCCACTGGCTCCGGCGACGGCAATCTGCTTTTGAAAGGCCAGTACATCCCCGATGCAGACGATCTGGAAGTTGATGCCGAGGTCTGCTCGCTTGTACCCGGTCAAGCGTCCTTCCACCACGGGTGGACGGTGCACGCCTCAGCCCCGAACGTGTCCAGCGATCGACGGATCGGACTGAACGTTCAATACGTAGCTCCACATACCTTCGTTGGAGCGTCCGGTGAGCCAGGAGCCTCAGGAACCGCGATAGCGGTGCGAGGATCCGATCGCTTTGGTCACTTCGGTGTCGACCAACCACCTAGCGCCAACCTTGAGCCTCAGGCTGTGGCCCGCTGGCGGGAGCTCGACGCTGCCATGAAAGCCAACTTCCAGATCGGCTAGCCAACCCCACCGCAAGAATCGCCCGTCCCCGCCCGCTCTTCGGGGTAAACCCTGAGATCTTTCAGGGTAGGTGGGGGAAAGAGCCGGGGTATCCCCACTACAACCAAGCGCAGTCCTCGATGAGGGTGTATGAGACGGACGTTTGAGCCGTTCACCACATCGCCCCGTAGAGGAGACTGCAATGATCACACCTACCGAAAGCCCAGCCCAAGAGTCCGGCCGAATGATTCGAGCCGAGAGGGTCGGCACTCACGACTCGTCAGGCGTCGAGCTGACTGAGCCGGTGTCACTGGCCGCCCGGGCAGTTGGTGCCACCAAGATCTACGGATCGAAGTCGACCGAGGTCGTCGCACTCGACAACGTCTCACTCGACCTGCCCAAGGGCCGCTTCACTGCCGTTATGGGTCCATCCGGCTCGGGCAAGTCGACGCTAATGCATTGCCTGGCCGGCCTCGACACACTGACCTCCGGATCGGTGCAGATCGGCGACGCAGACCTGTCCACCATGAACGACAAGCAGCTCACCCGGCTCCGGCGAGAGCGAGTCGGTTTCGTCTTCCAAGCGTTCAATCTGATCCCCACCCTCACCGCCGGTGAAAACATCACCCTGCCGCTCGACCTGGCCAACCGCTCGGTTGACCAAGCCTGGTTTGATCAGGTGCTCGACGCCGTCGGGCTTCGCAATCGCCTTGAGCACCGCCCGGACGAGCTGTCCGGCGGACAGCAACAGCGGGTAGCCGTCTCCCGTGCACTAATCTCCAAACCGGAGATCATCTTCGCCGACGAGCCGACAGGCAACTTGGATTCAGCCTCCGGCGACGAAATCCTGTCGTTCATGCGACGAGCCACCGACAACCTGGGCCAGACCATTGTCATGGTCACCCACTCGCCGGTCGCCGCAACCTACGCCGACAATGTCTTGTTCCTGGCCGACGGCCGCATCGTTGACAACCTGTCCAACCCGACCACGGATTCGGTGCTCGAACGCATCCGCTCCCTGGGCGCCTGAGCCGGCTCCGCCAACCAGGCATCACACGTTAGCCCGCACCGAAGATCGAACTGTAGAGGGAACATCATGTTGAAGATCACACTTAAGAATCTGGCCGCCAACAAGGCTCGTATGAGTCTGACCGCGCTGGCCGTCGTACTGGGCGTCGGCTTTGTCGTCGCCTCGTTCATCACCGCCGACGGGTTGCGCGACTCGTTCGGCAACCTATCCAAGGAAATCGCCACCGGCCCTGAGCTGGTGGTACGCCAGTCCGACGACTTCGGAGCAGGCGGCCAGCCCGACGAGGCAGTCGTTGCCGCAGTAGCCGCCGTCGACGGAGTGGAGGCGGCCGAAGGGTTCCTCGACGGGTTCGTTCAGCCAGTCCGAGCCGACGGCACGCCACTCACATCCGAGGGCCCGCCCCTGGTCGGCATGTCCATGCACGGCAACGAAGAGCTTTCCAACACCGTTGTGGTGGAGGGCGCAGAGCCCGGTGCCGGGCAATTTGTCATGGACATTGACTCGGCGGCCGCCAACGGCTTCGAAATCGGCGAGAGCTATCAGCTGCTCACCGAGGAAGGCTCGTTCGACTACACCCTCAGTGGATTCACCAAGTTCGGCGAGGACAACAACACCCTCGGAGCGGTTCTCATGGGCTTCCAGCCCGAGGACCTGCGAACCTTGCTTGGGTTCGAGCCCGGCACCTTTGAGGACATTCTGGTTTCAACCGTCGAGTCGGTAACCGCCGATGACGTCGCTCCAGCCATCGAGACCGCCTTGGCCAACGCCGACGCGAACGGTCTCGAAGTCGTTAACCAGCAAACCATCGAGGAAGAAAACGCAGCCGAGTTCAACGAGGTCATCGGCATCATCGAGAACGTCTTTCTAGGGTTCGCCGCCGTCTCGCTGTTTGTATCGATCTTCATCATCTACAACACCTTCGGAGTCGTGTTGGCCCAGCGGGTGCGTGAGATCGGCCTGTTGCGAGCCGTTGGGGCCGAAGCG
>CALJMD010000369.1 GCA_937981915.1 uncultured Acidimicrobiales bacterium | reverse complement strand
CGCAGACGGCGAGTCAACCGAAGCAGCCGAATCAGAAGAGTCAGGCGACTCAGCGGCCGGGAGTCTCAGCGACTGCCCCAACCCGCTGGTCATCCAGACCGACTGGTTCCCCGAGCCCGAGCACGGAGCGGCCTACAACCTTACTGCCGGCGAAGGGTCGATCGATCCCGAAAGCGGCCGCTTCAGCGGACCCCTGGCAGCTGATCCTTCCATCACGCTCGAAGTTCGAGCCGGTGGACCGTTCATTGGTTTCCAGCCCACTGTGGCGCTCATGGCCACCGACGATGACATCTTCCTCGGATACGTCAACACCGACGAAGCCATCGCCAACTACGAGCAGTTCCCGACAACGGCCGTGGCCGCCCCGCTCGACGTCAACCCGCAGATCATCATGTGGGATCCCGACACCTACGACATCGCCGGATGGGACGACGTGAAAGACACCGGAGCGGTCATCAACCACTTCGCCGGTGCCTCTTACACCGAATTCCTCGTCGGATCAGGCCTGGTTGATGCCGGTCAGCTCGACGGATCCTACGACGGTGCACCCACCCGGTTCATCGCCGAAGGTGGCGCCCTCATCCAACAGGGCTTCGCCACACAGGAGCCCTACAACTACGAGAACACCTTCGCCGAGTGGGGCAAGCCGGTCGAGTTCTTGTTGATCCACGATTCGGGCTACGAGCTCTACCAGGGCCCGCTGGCCATCTTGGACGACAAGCTGGACGACGCCGCCCGCTCCTGCCTGGAAGCGTTCGTGCCGATCTTCCAGCAGTCCATCGTTGACTTCCAGAACGACCCGTCAACCACCAATGCAGCCATCTTGCAGGCAGTGGTCGACCTCGACAGCTTCTGGCAGCTGACCGAAGACTCGGTAGCGGAGACCGTCGTGCAAATGGGATCGCTCAACATCGTGGGCAACGGCCCCGACGGCACCATCGGCAACTTCGACATGGACCGTGTCAACGAGGTCATCAAGATCACTGACGAGCAGGTCGACTCCATCGCCGTCCCTGATGGCCTGACCGCCGAAGACCTCGTCACCAACGAGTTCATCGATGACGGTATAGGTCTGTAGAAACAACACTTCGAGGGCTCGCAACGGGCCCAACTAGAGACTGTCGACCGGGTCGGTGTGGGGATAGCTCCCCGCCCGGCCCGGTTTTCGCGTCCGTCAACTCGAACAATGTCGCACCGATAGCGGCTCGCACGGCGACGCAGGTTTACCGATCCTTCGCAGTGGGTATGACAACGGCAACAAGGCGTCAGCCCAGTCGGGTGACGGACGAGATGTGAACGGAGCACTCGATGAGTAGTAACTCGGGCCTGCACAACGAACAATCAACAGTGAAGACTGGCGACCTGGTCGAGAACGAGCTGTTGGAGAGTTTCGACGCCAGCATCGATGACGGGGCAACCCGACTCAGCAGGCCGACCGCTGGACTGATGGCGACCGGTCTCATCGCCGGGCTAGACGTCGGGTTTGGCGTACTGGCATTGCTGTATGTCACCCACCTGACAGGTTCTGAACTGCTTGGCGGCTTGGCCTTCACCATTGGATTCTTTGCCCTCCACCTAGGTCGATCCGAGCTGTTCACAGAGAACTTTCTCGTGCCGGTAACAACCGTCATCACAGGGCACGCCAAAATACGACAGCTGTTTCGGCTCTGGATCGGCACCTATGTAACCAACCTCGCCGGTGGCTTCCTTGTCGCCGCATTGTTGGTCGGGGCGTATCCGGCCCTGCACGGCACGGCGATCGAACTGGGCGAGAAGATCACTGGCCGTGGGCTATCAGTCGAATCGTTCATGCTGGCAGTGTTGGCAGGAGCAGCGATCACTCTCATGACCTGGATGGTGCGCAACGCCAAGAGTGAAGGTGGCGAACTGGTCGCCGTAGGGGCGTTTGGGTTTCTGCTCGGCGCTGCCCACTTGAACCACGTAGTAGTCATCTCGATCAAAATGTTCGCCGGGCTACTGATCGGTGGAACGTCATACGGATACCTCGACTGGCTAGCCCTCTCTTCTTTCGCCGCGCTGGGCAACACGGTTGGCGGATTGGGACTCGTTACGGTGCTGCGACTGATGCAAATCGGCGGGCCTGAGATTCAACGGCGTCGAGGGAGCCAGCAGGTTTTGCGTCGAATTCGCCGCACGTCAGGTCGCTCGTAGCGGCGAAGTCTTTTGAAGGAGAACAATGCAACCCTACGCAACAGTGGAACCCGACCTGGAACAGCTGGGCCAAGTGCTCAACGGGACCGGGCTGACCCTCTGGGACTACATCACGGCGGCCGCCATCGTCGTACTCAGCCTTGTCGCCGGCCGGGTCGCTCGTATGGTGGTCAAGCGTGTTATTCGAAGAAGCCCGGCGGACACGTTTCTCGGCGATCTGATCGGCCGGCTCGTCAACTACCTGGTGGTGGCCTTCGGCCTCGTCTACGGACTGGAAACGCTTGGAATCGCCATCGGGCCGATCCTCGGAGCGCTGGGTATTGTCGGTATCGCCCTTGCCTTCGCCTTTCAGGACATTCTGGAGAACTTCGTAGCGGGCATCATCCTGCAGCTTCAGCGGCCATTCACCGGTGGCGACGAAATAGTGACCGGAGATCACCAGGGAACGATTGTCTCGGTCGATGCCAGGACCATCACTATGCGAACCCCGGACGGGGAAGTGGTGCACATCCCGAGTGCAGAAGTGGTCAAGAACCCGATTCTGAACTACTCCCAACGGGGTCCACTACGCACAACCGTCGAAGTCGGCGTAGCCTACGGAACCAATTTGGACACCGCCACCGGCGTTGCCCTCGAAGCGACCCGTCGGGCATCAGGTGTCGAGAACAATCCTGAACCGAGGGTGTTCGTCGAATCGTTTGACGCCTCCAGTATTTCATTGGCCGTCAAATTCTGGCATACGCCCACCATTGCCAGCCGTTGGGAAACCCGCGACCAGGTGATGCGATCGATCGATCAGGCATTCGTCGACAACGACATTTCGATTCCGTTCCCACAGCGAGTCCTCCACCTGGACGTCGACACCGACAAACCGGCAGAACTTCCTATTGCGTGATCTCAGGCCCCTGACCCATGGCTCACCTTGCTTCATCGTGGTGTTCGTTGGCTAGGCGGATCGCTACTCTGAGGAGGTGGTCAGGCGGAGCACGAAAATCCAGGGACGCCGAGCATGGTGAGCTCAGCCGCCGCGCGTAGCGGTCAGGCTGTTAGCGGCGCACCGACATCGCCGTTCTACATACCATCACTTGATGGGTTGCGGGCGGTATCCATCGCCATCGTGTTCATCTCCCACGCCGGGTACACGGCCATCCCCGGCGGATTCGGTGTCACCGTCTTCTTCTTCCTCAGCGGCTACCTGATCACCACGTTGCTGCGGCGAGAGTTCGACACCAACGGCACCGTCAGCCTCCGCAACTTCTACTGGCGACGGGTATGGCGAATCTTCCCACCGATGTACGCCGCCTTGGCCTTCGCCGTGATCGTTTCACTAACCGGCCTCACCATCGGCACACCCACTGTTCCCGCCGTCGCCGCCCAAGCGCTACACCTGTCGAACTACGCCAGCCTCACCCAGCTCAACGAAGGCATGCCGTTCGGCACCCACGTGTTCTGGTCACTGGCAGTGGAAGAACACTTCTACTTGATCTTCCCGGTGTGTGCCCTGTTCCTACTCCGACGCTACGCCCCGCAAGCGCAAGCCGCCGCACTGCTGGCCGTATGCGCCCTGGCCCTGGTCTGGCGCATGGTGCTGGTCGCCTTGTTCGAGGTGAGCGAAAACCGCATCTTCTTTTCAACCGACACTCGAATCGACGCCATCTTGTTTGGCTGCGCTATGGGCCTCTACCTCAACCCGATGAACGGCGACTCACCACGCTGGTCGGGCCGCAAAGCGTTGACGATCGCGGCCGCTGCCACTGCCTTCATCCTGGCCACCATGGTGATCCGCCAAGAGTTCTACCGCGACACCGTTCGGTACAGCCTGCAGTCGATGGCCCTGGCCCCCATCTTCTACGCCGCCATCCAACAACCCGACTACGGTCCGTTCCGCCTCCTTAACCTGGCCTGGGTGCGGTTCATTGGCGTGCTCAGCTACTCGCTGTACCTCGTCCACCTGGTGGTCATCCTGGCCCTGCGCAACGTCCGCCCCGAGCTGAGCACACCGGCAGTGATCATGGTGGCCGGGCTCATCTCGATAGCAATCGCCTACGCGTTCCACGTTGGTTTTGAGCGACCGGCAGCCCGAATGCGCAAACGCTACGCCTCGATCTAGCGCGACACGGTCCCCGGAACTCGAGCGAAGTCGACCAGCAGTCGAGCCAACTCGTCGGCTCGGTCAAGCATCAGCATGTGACCGCCACCGTCGACCACCCGCAGCTCAGCACCCGGAATACGTTCGGCCAACTGTTCGGAGAACCGCGGCGGTGTCAACCGATCGCGAGACCCCGCCACAATCAACGTGGGAACCCCGATCCGCTCGAGCGCATTCGAAACGTCGTAGTCGGCTAGAGCAGCAGTCGCCTGCCGCCGGGTCTCATGGGAGATACGCCCGGTCGACTCGATGAGATGGTCGATCAGCTCCAGGTTCGGGTTGCGGCTCATGGCCGTCAACCCGGCACCGACACGCATCCGCTTGTCGAACACGGCGAACCAGTCGGTCAACTTCAACGACAGCGCCCGCAGCCCAACCTGGGAGCGAACATCGGACAAACTGCCGGTGGTACACACCACGGCCAGCCTTTCGATTCGTTCCCCCGCTACTTGGGGGTGTTCGACCATGGCGGCCATAGCGGTCATGGCGCCCATTGAGTGGCCAGCGAGAGTGACCGATCGGAGGTTCAACGCGCTCAACACCTGGACGACGTCGGCGGCCAGGCGTGGCACCCCGTAGCCTTCACGTCCCACCGTGGAGTGACCGTGACCGCGGTGCTCAATTGCAACCACTTCAAACCCGGCGTGAATCAGCCGCCGCCCAACCGCGGCCCAGTCATCACGATTGCCGGTCAAACCGTGCAACAGCACCACCGTCGGGCCTGACCCGGCTCGGCGAACCGAGATACGGGCACCGTCGTCGGTGGTAACGGTTGACGCCAGTCCGGTCGGGAACTGCATCGACTCGCCAGCCAGAGGGTTCGGGTTTCGGGCCCACCGTTTGGCGATCACCCCCTGACCCCAATAGGCCAGTGCTGCCGCCGCTCCGGCTCCGACTACGGTCACCGCGGCCGGGAAGCCGGCCCGCCTTTCGGAACTCACCTTCTCTAAGATAGGGTCCGTTTGATGGGAGACACCAGGTCTGAACACTCATCTGACGTAGGTTCACCCAGGCTTTCAGCCGTCCGTAGGTCGGCGGGCCCACCCGAACAGGCCGACGTTGTGGTGGTCGGGGCTGGTCTTGCCGGCATGGCGGCAGCCAGAGAAGTGGCCGAGTCGGGGCGGGACGTTGTCGTACTGGAGGCCTCCGACGGTGTCGGCGGTCGAGTCCGGACCGATGAGGTAGACGGGTTTCTGCTGGATCGGGGCTTCCAAGTCCTGCTCACCGACTATCCCGAGTTGAAAACCCAGGTTGACCTGCATGCCCTGGATCTGCGACGGTTCGAACCCGGCGCCGTTGTGTACAACGCCGAACGTTTCGCTCCCGATCGCTTCCGAGTGGTCGGCGACCCGTTGCGTCGCCCCAAGACGTTGTATGACACTGCGCTGGCTCCCATCGGGAGCGTTGCCGACAAAGCCCGAATCCTGGCTCAACGGTTCCGGTTGCAGCGAGCCGACCCCCGCGACCTGCTACGAGGCGATGACCGGTCAACCCGCCAGGCACTGGTCAACGAGGGCTTCAGCGACACCATCATCGAACAGTTCTTCGAGCCGCTGGTCGGCGGCATCCAACTCGACCCTTCGCTCAGCACCAGCCGTCGAATGTTCGACGTGATCTTCCGCTGCCTGATCCAGGGCGACGTCGCCGTACCAGCCCAAGGCATGGGTCGCCTTGCCGATCAGATGGCCGACTATTTGCCGGACGGCACTATCTATTTGAATTGCCCGGTGGCGTCGGTACAGCCCGGTTCTGTGACGTTGGCCGACGGCCGTTCTGTCGCAGCCGAGCGGGTCGTGGTGGCCACCGAAGGCCCGGCTGCGTCCGAGCTGTTGGACTTGCCTTTGGTCGAATCCAACCCGGCCACTTGCGTGTGGTACGCCGCCGACGCTTCCCCGCTGCCGTCGCCGTTGGACAAGCCGTACGTGATCTTGTGTCGCCGGGCTGACGGTCCGGCGTTGAACGTGGTGCCGATGAGCGTGATCGCTCCGGCGTATGCGCCGGCCGGGCAAACTCTGATCGCCGCCGCCTGCCCCGGCATCTTCGAGCCTGACGCTGAGGAAGCCACCCGGGACCAGCTGCGCGACATGTTCGGCCCGCTGGCCGACAAGTTGCGGCACCTGCGAACCGATGCCATTGCTCACGGTCAGCCTCGTCAGCACCCGCCTTTCTCACCGAAGCGTCGAGTGTCGTTGGGAGACGGCCTGTTCGTGTGCGGTGACCATCGGGACACGTCGTCGCTGCAAGGAGCGATGTTCTCCGGCCGCCGCACCGGCGAAGCGGTAGTCGAGTCTCTGGCCTAGCGCAGAGGCTTGCCCGGGCACGTAGGGCAATCGCTGCTAGCGTTTTGGCAGCTATGGCGACCAGCGATATCACCCCGCCGAACCCCGGCGCACCGAGACACGATCTCGTACGCCTTCCTGATCGGCGGCTCACACCGTTCCAGGCGGTGGCCCGACGAATCGTCTTCGCCGTGACATTGGTCCTATTCGTGGCCATGGTGGTACGCCTCGGACGAGACGGCTATGTCGACATCACCGGTGACCCCATTGGGTTCGGTGACGCTCTGTATTACGCATCGGTCACGGTCACCACTACCGGCTACGGCGACATCACTGCGGTCAGCTCGGGCGCCCGGATGGCCACAATCTTTCTCATCACCCCCGCTCGCATCCTGTTCCTGATCCTTGTGGTCGGAACCACCGTTGAAGTGTTGACCGACCAGTCACGACGCGAGCTGCTAACGAAACGATGGAGGCAACGAGTGAATAACCACTACGTCATCTGTGGGTTCGGGGCCACCGGCCACAGCGCCGCCGCCGACCTGATCAGCCGAGGCGTTGACCCCTCCGACATCGTCGCCGTCGACGTCAACGACGACGTGGTGGCCAAAGCGGCGGTCGAAGGTTACGTGGCCGTGCAAGGCGACGCCTCCGTGCAGGCAGTGTTGCGACAAGCCGGAATCGATCGGGCCAAAGCGGTCATCGTCGCCCCCAACCGCGACGACACTGCGGTGCTGGTCACCTTGACGGCCCGGGAAATGAACCCCGATGCTCACATCGTCGCCGGGGTGAAGGAACAAGAGAACATGCACTTGTTCCTCCAAGGCGGAGCCAACGAGGTCATCGACGCCACGGCCGCCGTCGGCCGGATGCTCGGCTTGGGCACCTACGCCCCCGGAGCGGTACGCGTACTCGACGACCTGCTTGACGCCGGCCGAGGGCTGGAGCTGGTCGAGATCGAGTGCGATGGCACCGTACCCGAGGGAGCCACGTTGGTAGCAGTGATTCGAGAGGGCCGCCGCCAACCGATCTCCCAAATCGATCAAGCCACCATCCGCCCGGGCGACCGCCTAGTGGTTCTGCGGGAGACCTAGCTGCCACCCCTAGCCCGGGTGCGGCCGCATGCCTGCCACGAGTTGCGTAGTATTTGACCATGGCTCATCCGCAGCAATTCGACGACGATGATCCGGTGCTGGCGAAGTTGCGTGAGGTGTGCTTGGCGTTGCCCGGTGCCGACGAGAAAGTGTCGCACGGTCGTCCATCGTTCTTCACCAAGAAGATCTTCGCCGGCTTCGGAGCCGTGCTGAAAGGCGACCACCATTCGGGCCGCTACGACCAGGCTCTGGTTTTCATGCCGTCCGGTGAGGACGCCGCCGCCATCGACCAAGATGAACGGTTCTTCACCCCGGCCTATTGGGGCCCCTACGGATGGCGGGGCCTCGACCTTTCCGCCGACGACACCGACTGGGACGAAGTGCGCGAGCTGGTCGAGGAAAGCTATCGGGCCACTGCACCCAACAAGCTGATCAAAGAGCTCGACGCCAGCGCGTGAGGGCTGACCGGCACTTACTAGTCTGTGCCGTCGTCCGACTCTAGGGAGTAGTAGACCGTCACCGATGGCCATAGGCCGTCGGCAGTAACGTCCTGCGAGAGAATCAGGTCATGCACGTAAACTGACCCGAGGGCCTCGATCGAGTCGGCGACCGTTCTCAGTAGCGTTGGGACGTCTTCTTGCCCCGGTCCGGCCGGGTTGCTCTGGCTGAAGTGGAAACAGCTCCATTGGCCAGGAGTCAGAGTTTCTCGGTCATCGCCCATGCGGTCAAGGTTATAGCGCCGGACTTGGGCTGCTGATTGAGCGAAGCCGAGACATGAACTGCTTGGCAACGACGTATGTTTTGCCGTCGATCGTTGCCCGAGAGGTCAGGAACTTCTCGTCGATAGCCATGTCTACGGGTGCGGGTTGGCTTGAGACGATTTCGAGTGCTTTGGCCAGTAGCCGCGACGACCTGGCAATGGTGACGGTGTCGCCGGTGCGGGCCACGATCCAGTAGCTAGTAGTGGGCAGCAACACCGCGGCGAGACCAGCCCCCGCAAGCAGTCCGGTTACCCAAAAAGGCCAGGCGAGCACAATCGTTATGAAATAGATTACGGCGAATGCGCCCCAGGAAGCCAGCGGCACCCAGTCCGGACGCTGCTGGGCGATTATCGCCTCGGTGCATGACTCGTCGCCGGTCAACTTATTGACCGAAGCGATCATGCGGGTCCTGCCGCCTATGCCTGCCATTGACTCAGAATAGCTGATGCCGGTCGGCGACTGCCCTCAGCCCACGCCAAGCCTGAGAATGTAGTTGGTGGTTGGCAGGCCGAACATCTTGCGCATTCGCCGTTCCAACTCCGATGTCGAGGCCTCGCAAGTCGCTCATGGAGTGGTCGGAGAAGGTGGGATACGGACCCGTCGTACCGGAACGGCTGGACTGCCTCACTTACCTAGAGCCGTCGAAGCTCGTTGAGTCGCCGTCGGGCATAGTCCGGCTCGACCAGCCACCCGTTGGCTGCTTCCCAGGCATGGGAGAGTGCCTGGGCTCTGTTGTGCTCGGCGTCGCCCAGGACCTGTTCCCCGAGGTTGGAGAGATCATGCCAGGTCACGTCCACTCGGGACTCGTCCCAATCGAGCAGGCCAACCGAATCGTCATCGCCAATCCGGATGTTCGGCGCCCCGGGGTCGCCATGAACGACGGCGACTGGTGCCGACTCGAACGATTCAAAGACTGTCAACAGCTCATCGGCCACTTCGTCAGGTAGGGCGTCGAGGTCGGCGTCGACGCTGCGTCGTTGGTGGCGAAGTCGGTGAACGGCGGCGCATCCCGGCCGTTGTTCGTAGCCGACGGTCAACCGGTGAAGTCGTTGTAGTTCACCGGCCACGTGGAACCAGTCTTCCTTGGTTGACGGGGCACGGCCGGGTAGCCAGTCCTGAACCACGATGCCTTCGACCGATGACTGGCCGTTGTCGGCGTTGACCACCTTCGGTACAACAAAGTCGTGTCCGGCCAAGAAGTCGAGCAGGTTGATCTCCCAGGCCAAGGACTCTTCGCTTCGGCCGCTCCGCCGAACGGCAACCAATCGATCGCCGAGCTTGGCCTGCCACACGTCGTTTCGGTGGCCCCCTTGCACCAGTTCAAGCAACCTGAGCCCGCCCCAGGCGTTGATGTCTGACGGGCTCAACCCCATTTGGCTCGAAACTGCGCCGGGGTTTCGCTGGTCAACTGAGCGAACCGGTAGGTGAAGTCAGCCTGGTCGTAGAACCCGGCGGCGGTGGCCACTTCGGCCAATGCCATGTCGGTGCCGGTTAACAAGTCGGCGGCACGGTCGACCCGGCAGCGGAGAATGTACTTCGTTGCCGGCACACCGAACGTTTTGCGCATTCGCCGTTCCAGTTGTGACTTGGAGCAGCCGGCGACTTCGGCCAGTTCCGACACCCGTATCCGCTCGGTCAGGTGCTGGCGAATATGGGCCGACACTCGCGTCATTGACTGCATGACCGAATCGGACTGTGACGGCTCGCCGGGCCCGGCGGCCACATGCAGGTCACGGCTCACGCTGACCAGGCCGACCACTTGGCCGTCGTCGCCGTTGACCGGGAGTTTGGTGGTGGAGTACCAACCGAGCGATCCGTCCTCGCGTCGGATGAGCTCAAGTTCGTCTCGTATGGCGTGGCCGGAAGTGAACAATTGGCGGTCCTGCTGCTCGTAGCGTTCCGCCATGTTGGCTTTGAACAGGTCGGTGGCCCGCTTCCCGACCACGTCACGCTTCGACGACCGTCCGGTCCGCCGCACGAAAGCGTTGTTGACTTCGATGTAGCGGCACTCCAGGTCTTTCACGCAGAACATGACGTCAACCAGAATGCCGAAAAGCCCGATCAGCTCGGTTTGGCAGTCGAAACCGGTTGGGAGCGTTTCACGGTCTCGAAGGTTCATCGGGTCTCATGGTGGCCGAATAGTCAGTAATGCTCAAGCCTTTGCATCACCGAACCGCTTTTTGTGGTGCAACCGCCCAAGATTCGCGCTGTTCGGTAAAACTAACGTTGTTTACGATCCCTCATGACTGCATCTGACGCCCACAGTGCCGGGTCGGCCCACCAGCCGACCGCGCGGCCCGCATCCGCCCTCCAACAAGACCTGAAAAGCCCGGACTCTTCGTCGGTCGAACGGGCGGCGGCCTCCACTATGACCGTGGTGGAACAGTGGCTTGAGGAGGCGGCCCGAATCCGAACCAAGGACGAAGCGGCCACCACTAAACGTTTGCAAGGTGTGGTGGCCGACGCTCCTGGGGTGGCGTTTGCCATGCGGTTCGTCGACCGGGTCATCCGACCCGAGGATCATCGAGTTGCCGCCGGACAGCTTGCGGCGCTGGTCGCAGCCGCCGACAAGAGTCGAGGTGGCGACGGGCTACCCGACTTCCTGTCCCCGATCGACAAAGGGCTGCTGCGAGCTGGCGCCCGCCTCGGGCCGTTGCTGCCGGGGGTGGTAATGCCACTGGCCAACCGTCGCATGAGAAGCCTTGTCGGTCACCTGGTGGTGGACGCCGACCCGCAGGCTATGGCCAAACACTTTGGTCATCGTCAGTCGCAGGGTTTTGGGTTGAACGTCAACCTGCTGGGCGAAGCCGTTCTTGGTGAACGCGAAGCGCAACGCCGCTTTGACGAGGCGATGTGGCTGCTGGCTCAGCCCTCGATCGACTACGTGTCGGTGAAACTCTCGTCGGTGGTTTCCCAGTTGAACGATTGGGACCACGAAGGCTCTCGGGCCCGAGTCATTGAACGGCTCCGACCGTTGATGTTGAAAGCGGCCGAAACCAATCCGCCGACGTTCGTGAACCTCGACATGGAGGAGTACCACGATCTTGAACTGACCATGGACGTGTTCATGGAAGTGTTGAGCGAACCCGAACTTCACCACGTGGACGCCGGGATCGTATTGCAGGCCTATCTGCCGGACTCGTTCCCGGCGCTACAGGAACTGGTGGCGTGGGCCGATGAACGCCACCGCACCAAGGTGGACGGACGGCCCGGCGGGCAAGTGAAGATCCGTCTGGTTAAAGGGGCCAACCTGGCCATGGAACGGGTGGACGCCGCCATGCACGGCTGGGAGTTGGCCACGTATCGGTCCAAGGCCGACACTGACGCCAACTACAAACGGTGCCTCGACTGGCTGCTCACTCCCGAGCGCATGGCCGCCATTCGGCTTGGCGTTGCCAGCCACAACCTGTTCGACTCGGTGTTCGCCCAGCAGTTGGCTACCGAACGTGGTGTGGCTGACCGGGTCTCGCTGGAAATGCTGGAAGGTATGGCGTCAGCTCTATCTCGAGTGGCGTTAGGGGAGACCGGCGAGCTACTGCTGTACACCCCG
>CALJMD010000368.1 GCA_937981915.1 uncultured Acidimicrobiales bacterium | reverse complement strand
ACCGGCGGCCGCACCCAAGATGGCTTGTTCAGATATCGGGGTGTCGCGAATTCTGGCCGGTCCGAACTCGTCGAGCAGGCCGACGGTGGTTTTGAACACGCCACCGGCACCGGCAATGTCTTCGCCCAACATCACCAGCCGGGGGTCACGTCGCATCTCCTGGGCGATACCCCGAGCGACGGCATCACGGTAGGAGAGTTCCACCATGCCGACCGCGCCGGTTGGCTCGGTTGTTAGTTGCGCCATGAGGAACCTCCGTCGGCCCACACGTCGGTCATGAGGTGTTCCGGGCCGGGCTCCGAGCCGGACTTGGCAAATTCGGTGGCGGCATCGACTCTGGCCGCCACGTCTTGTTGGATAGTGAGTAGGGCAGACTCGTCGATGCCCAGTCGAAGCATCCGCTGGTGGTAAAGCGGGATCGGGTCCTTCTCCATCCATGCTTGTAGCTCGTCGGCCGGTCGATATTTCCCTGGGTCGGCCCGGCTGTGGCCGCCCTGGCGATATGTCTTGGCCTCGATGAGTGATGGCCCCTGACCGGCTCGGGCTTTGGCTACCGCTGCGGCGGCGGCCACATAGACGTCGTCGGCGTCGTTACCGTCGACGATGATCGATTCAAGCCCGTAGCCGGCCGCCCGGTCGGCCGCCGGATTGGGCACCGCGGTGACCAGATCGATCGGCGTGTACTCCATGTACAGGTTGTTCTCACAGACAAAGATCACCGGCAGCTTCCAGATTGCGGCCATGTTGAGAGCTTCGTGGAAGGCCCCAATGTTGGTGGCCCCGTCTCCGAAGAAGGCCACGGTGACTTGATCGGTCCCTCGCATCTGAGCCGACCAGGCGGTCCCGTTGGCGATGCAGAGGTGAGCTCCGATGATGGCGTACGAGCCCATCATGTTGTGCTCCACCGATGCCAGGTGCATCGACCCGCCTTTACCTTTGAGAATGCCGTTGTCGCGGCCTAAGAGCTCGGCCAGTACCGGGCCGAGCGGTGCGCCGCGGGCCATGGTGTGGGCGTGGCCCCGGTAGGTGGCGAAGGTGTAGTCATCGGGCCGTTGCGCTCGGGCCACCCCGGCGGCTACCGCCTCCATGCCGAGTGAGAGGTGACTGGTTCCCTTCACCAGATTTTGCAGGAACAGGTCGTAGGCCCGCTTTTCCATTTGCCGCAGAATCTGTTGCATCTCGTACATGCCGAGACGGTCACCGACACTGATATCGAGGGAGTCGTTCGCCGGGTCGACCGGGTCGGGCAGCCGGGACGGGCGGTTGGAGTAGTCGAGTAACTCATCGGTGCCCGATGCTTCCTCCGCTGACCAGGCCCCCATGACCGTCGGTAAGGGCCGACCGCTCATTGGCTCAGCGCTCATTGACTCAGTACTCATTGGCTACCATCAGCTCTTCACACGGGAACAAGGTGATGACTTCAGCCCCGTTTTCGGTGACCACGATCTCTTCCTCGATTCGGGCTGCCGAGCGTCCGTCGGCGGCAGGAGCGTAGGTTTCGAGGGCGAATACCTGCCCGACTTTGATCTCGATCGGATCGTCCATCGAATTGAGCCGAGACACCACCGGTCGTTCGTGTAGACCCATGCCCAACCCGTGGCCGAACTGAAGGCCGAAGGCCTCCATCTCGTCTTCGAACCCGTACTCGTGGGCCTCGGGAAACGTGGCGGCAATATCTGCGGTGGTGTTGCCGACCCGCACCGCGTCGATGGCGGCATCCATCCATTCCCTCGACTGCTTGAAGGCGTCTCGTTGGCCCTGCGTGGCTCGACCAACGGCGAACGTTCGGTAGTAGCAGGTCCGGTAGCCGTTGAAGGCGTGGATGATGTCGAAGTAGGCCTGGTCGCCGGGTCGGATCAGCCGGTCGGAGAACACGTGGGGGTGAGGGGAGCATCGTTCGCCGGCGATCGAGTTGACGGCTTCCACAAACTCTGAACCCAGTTCGAAAAGTCGAGCGTGGGCTAGGGCGGCGATGTCACTTTCCCGTATGCCTGGCTTGAGAGCTTCCAGGATGTCCTGGTAGACAGCGTCGACCATGGCGGTGGCCTGGGTGATCAACATGATCTCGTCTTGGTTCTTGATTTCGCGGGCCAGCATCATGATCTGCTGGCCGTCGACGATGTTCAGTCCGGCCTTTTGAAGTTCGATGAACATGGCCGTCTCGGCCACGTCGAGGCCGAGAGGCTCGTTTTCTACGCCGTGTTCTTTCAACCAGTCGATGATTTCGCCCACTGCTCGCTTATGGAGTTCGGTCTTCGGTCCTATCGCTCCCTGCAGGCCTGTATTTCCGGCCACGGAGTTGCGTTCGTCGTAGAGCGAGGGAAGTTGAAGTCGGTGGGCCCGTGCTGCGGAGCCGAAGTCCCAGACTTTCGGTTGCCCGGTTTCGGTCACCACTGCCCATCGTTCGGCCTTGTTGAATGCCCAGTAGCCGATGTTGGTCGAGGTGGTGTAGCGGATGTTGGACGTTTCGAACAGCAGCAGCGCGCCGACGCCGGCCGCTTTCATTTGTTCCCGGGTCCGCTCCAGGCGGTAGTCGCGTAACCGGTCGAAGTTGACTCGTTCCTCCCAGTCAACGGCCATGACCCCTGGGGCTGGCAGGGTTGCTACCGGAAACTCGTCCTTCACGTCGGTCTCTTTCTGTTGGTCATGGTCAACAACACAGATCTTTGGCGAGGCGACGATGGCCGCCCCCTCTGAATGCAATCGTGAATGCAATCGATTGTATAGCGATGGTGTTATCCCGTCGAGTTGAATCGGCAAGGATGTCGTATCCAACCCGTTTATCAGGGGAAATAGCTAACAGGGCTAGCGATCTTCCAGCCGGAATGCCCGCAATCTGATTGCAACCGATTGCAGGATCATGCTAATCTCAGGAGCCGAAGACCCACACCGCATCACAACCGACGCGGACTGAGAGCAGAAATGAGAGAGCTGACATGGGATCGATGACAGGACGTTCTTGCATTGTCACCGGGGGAGCGCAAGGCATCGGGCGCGCTATCGGTGAGGCCCTGCTTGATGAAGGTGGTGACGTGTGCTTCGCCGACATGAACGGCGACGGAGCCGCCGCCGCAGCCGCGGAGAATGAGTCTCGGGCATCGGACAACGGCGGGAAGGTTATGGCGGCCACCGTCGACGTCACCGATCGGGCACAGGTGCAGGCCATGGTCGCCAAGACCGTTGAACGCTTCGGCAAACTCGACGTGAAGTTCAACAACGCCGGGGTCAACAAGCCGATGAATTTCCTCGACGTCACCGAGGACAATTGGAACTTCATCATGAAGGTCAACGGCCTCGGTGTGCTCATCGGCATGCAAGAGGCAGCCAAGCAAATGGTGGCCCAGGGGACCGGCGGCAAGATCATCAACACCGCGTCCATCGCCGGCCGATCCGGCTACGACAACGTCGCTCCTTACTGCGCCTCGAAGTTCGCTGTGGTCTCCCTCACCCAATCCGGTGCCCGAGACCTGGCCCAGCACAACATCACCGTCACCGGATTCGCCCCGGGCGTCGTCCACACCGAGCTGTGGGAGACGCTCGACAAAGACCTGATGGAGATTGGAGCGTCCGAACGCCCAGGCCAGGCCATGGAAGAGTTCTCCGCCAACATCTTGCGCGGCCGAGTAGCCAAGCCCGCCGACATCACCGGCACCACCACCTTCCTCGCCTCATCGGCCAGCGACTACATGACCGGACAGATCGTGATGATCGACGGCGGCATGGAACTGATCTAGGCGATGACCGCACTCGGTTCTATGCCCACCAAAACTGCTGCGCTCTTCGTGGGCGGTTGGGAAGGCCACACGCCTCAGGTTTTCTGCGACTGGGCTGCCGACTTGCTGGAAAGCGAAGGCTTTGAAGTACTCCGCTTCGAAACGCTGGCCCCGCTAGCCAACCCATCGGAGCTGTCCCACCTCGACTTGATCGTGCCCATCTGGTCTAGCGCCCGTTCGGCCCACCGGCCCGAGTTCGGCAACATGACCAAAGCCGAAGAAGACGGGATGTTGTCGCTGATCGCGCAGGGCTGCGGCATCGCCGGTTGGCACGGCCACATGGGCGACGCGTTCCGTGACCGACCCACCTACCACTTTCTCATCGGGGGTCAGTTCGTGGCCCACCCACCCGGCTGGCCCGACAACCCCGTGCCGTCAGAGGACTTCGTCGACTACGACGTCACCATCGTCAAACCCGACGATCCGATCGTGCACGGCATTAAAAGTTTCGCCATCAACTCGGAGCAGTACTACATGCTGGTCGACCCCTCCAACGAGGTGTTGGCTACCACCACGTTCTCGGGTGAGCATCTTTGGTGGATCGAAGGTACTCGTATCCCGGTGTTGTGGAAGCGGCGTTGGGACAAAGGCCGGGTGTTCTATTGCTCGATTGGTCATGCCATTGAGGATCTGAAGGTGCCTGAGGTGACCGAGATCATGCGGCGGGGCATGGTGTGGGCCGCCTCGGCCCGGGCGGAGTCGCCCGATCGATTGGACCGAATACGGGCTTCAGCTCGCTCAGGGGAGGTAAGTGAGGTCGATGCGCGACGATGACCACGATCACCCTGTAGGCGACGGGGCCGACCCTAATGGCGAACCAATTATCGAAGCTCGCAACATCACCAAGAGCTTCGGTGGTGCCGTGGCAGTCGACGGGGTTGGACTTGCTGTGGGCGCAGGCGAGATCCACGGCCTGGTAGGCGAAAACGGGGCAGGCAAATCAACGCTCATGAGAGTGCTGGCCGGGATCGTCACCCCTGACCACGGGGTGGTTTCCATCGACGGAGTCGACCTTGATGCCGGGAACACTCGGGCGGCTCTTGACGCCGGGATCGCTCTTGTCCATCAGGAACTCAGCCTTGTACCGGAAATGACGGTTGCCGAGAACATTCTGCTCGGGTCCACGCCGACCACCTCCGGTTTCATCAAGGTCAGCGAGCAGCGTCGGATCGCGGCGGAGGCACTGAACGAAATTGGTGTCAGCGTTGATCTGGATGAACCGATCGTGCGGCTTTCGGTGGCGCTACGCCAGTTCGTGGAGATCGCCAGAGCGGTGGCCAGGAAGCCTCGGGTTCTGATTCTTGACGAGCCGACGGCAACGCTGACCCCGGCAGAAACCGACTATCTACTCGACATGCTTCAGCGCTTGGCCGACCGGGGTCTGGCCATCATCTACATCTCGCACCGCATCCCCGAAATCTTCAGAATCTGTCACCGGGTGACCGTGCTACGAGATGGCAAGTTGGTGGACAACATCGCCATCGCCGACACCACGCCGGACGCCGTCGTCGACCAGATGGTGGGCCGCGAGTTGAAGATCGAAGAAGGCCAGCGACGGGAGGCGCTTCCTGGCTCCGTCGTGTTGTCGGCTGAAGGCATCGAGGCCCACCGGGTCAACGGCATCGACCTGCAGGTGCGGGCCGGTGAAATCGTCGGCCTGGGCGGTCTTGTCGGCGCCGGACGGACTGAACTGGTGCGGTCCATCATCGGCGCTGACATCAGGTCTGCCGGCGATGTCACGATCACCACTGACAAGGGCGAGGCCCGCGTCCGAACCTACCGCTCTGCGGTCAACAACGGTCTTGCCTACGTGCCCGAAGAGCGGCGAACGGACGGCCTAGCCCTGACAATGTCGGTGTCGGACAACGTCGCTTTGCCCAACCGGTCGGAGCTGTCCCGAGCCGGAATCTTGTCGAGAAGCAAGATCGCCCGACGCGCTCAAGAGCTGGCTGAGGTTGTTGGCCTCCGGCCGCCGCAAGTGCAGCGAGAGGCCGGTGAATACAGCGGTGGTAACCAGCAGAAGATTGTGTTGGCCAAGTGGCTGGGCCGCAAGCCCGCGGTCATCGTTTTGGACGAGCCGACCCGCGGGGTTGACGTAGGTGCCAAGGCCGAGATCCATCGTCTGATCAAAGAGCTGGCGGACAACGGCACGGCCGTTCTCGTAGTCAGCTCTGATCTACCAGAACTACTAGAACTGTCAGATCTCATTCACGTGGTCCGAGACGGGCGTATCGCCGGAACCTTGGACGGGTCCGTGGCCGACGAAAAGTCGGTGATGTCGTTGGCATCGGGTGAAGCAACCGTCAGCGGGAACGGCGACCCCGACGACCTGGTCGGGAGTGCACAATGACCGACACGTCGACCAAGGTTGCCGTCGCCAGTCAACCCGCCGCCCAGCTCGACCTTTCCGAACGGGACTTCCGTCCTATCGACTGGCTCGCCCAGCGAGGCATTTTCGTCTTCACCACGGTGTTGATTCTGGTGGCCGCCGTGTTCATCGACGGGTTCGCCTCTCTGGCCAACATCACTGATGTCTTCAACCGAGCGGCCCCGATCGGGATCGTGGCCGTCGGCATGACGTTTGTGGTGATCAGCGCCAACTATCTCGATCTGTCGGTGGTGGCACAGGTGGCGACCGCGGCGGTTGTTCTGATCGGGGTGAGCAACGAGTACAACATCGTGGCCGCCATGGCGCTCAGCTTGGTCATCGCCTTGACCTACGGGCTCATCAACGGGGTGGCCGTCGGGGTCTTCGACGCCAACGCTGTGATCGTCACCTTGTCGACGACGTTTATCGGCCTGGGGTTGTTGAGATGGCTGACCGGCGGAAGTATCTACTTCGGCCCGCCCGAAAGCCTGATTCGGTCGTTCGGAACCACCAAGATCGGTCCGTTTCCGCTCTCCATGTTGGTGTTGATCTTGATGGCGGTTTTGTTGTCGCTGGTACTGACAAGAACCAACTTCGGCTTTCTGGTTCGGTCGTATGGCTCCAACCGGGCCGCCACCCGGCTGGCCGGTGTGAACACCGCGTGGGTGGTGATCGGGGCGTTCATGATCTCCGCCATCGGGGCGATGATCGGCGGCTTCGTGCTGGCGGCGTTCTCCAACACTGCGGTGTCGTCCATGTCGACCGGCTTTGACTTCGAAGCGTTGGCCGCCATCATCGTTGGCGGAACCAGCGTTTTCGGTGGACGGGGCAGCGTGATGCGAACCCTGCTCGGTGTTGTCTTCGTCAGTGTGCTGACCAACATCATGGTGCTGTCCGGCCTCGGTTTCGGCTACCAGCAAATGGCAATTGGCGCGTTGATCGTCACCGCGGTCTCGATCGACGCGCTGGCCAGGAAGGCGACCCTGTCATGACGGCTGCGCTTGAGCTTGGCAGCGGGGAAAGTGGCGACAACCTGTTGGCCCGTGTCCGTACCGTTCTGGGTCGTCGGACCGAGGGACGGGCGGTGGCGCTACTTGCCGTCGTGGCCGTCGTCACCGCGTTCTTGGAGCCGGTTGTCTTCACGTCGTACCCGGTCACGCTGGGCCGCATCGCCCTCATCGGATTGGTCGCTCTCGGACTGACCGCCGTCATCTTGATGGGGGAGTTGGACCTAAGTGTCGCCAGCACGCTGGCGGTGTCCGGAGTGGTGATGGCCAGCATCGAGAGTCTCCCATTGGGCATTGTGGCGGCGCTGCTCGTGGGGCTGATGATCGGGGCCGCCAATGCCTTCTTCGTTGTCGCGGTCGGAATCAACTCGTTCATCGCCACCTTGGGCATGTTGTTCTTCCTGCGCGGTTCGGCCTTTGTGCTGTCGAACGAAGAACCCGTCCGCCTGGCCAATCGAGACGCCGGGATCGCATTCGGCAAGCCGTTCCTCGGTCCCCTGACCCCGAGGATGTTGCTATTCATCGGGGCCTTCATTGCGTTACAGGTCTTTGTAACCAGGGTCCGGGTCGGTCGGGAGTTCTATGCCGTCGGCGGAAACCGGGAGGCGGCCTATGACGCCGGTATCCCGGTGACACGACGAATCGTCACTGGGTTCATGATCTCGGGGTTTGTCGCCGCCATGGCCGGGGTGATCAACACGTTGGAGCGCACTGCGGCCGATCCGACGGCGGGATCGACGGTCCTGTTGGCCAGCTTCGCCGCTGCCATTGTCGGCGGAGTGCTTCTAACCGGGGGTCGAGGATCAATCTTCGGGACGCTGCTGGGCGCCACGTCGCTTGGCATTTTGCAGGTCGCCCTGACGCTGTCAGGTGTGCAAGTCGATGTGCAGAACATCGTTATCGGCCTCGTACTTCTGCTGGCCGTGATCACCGACCCCAACAGCGTTCGCGGCGTTGTCGGGAGCGTTCGATCGCTGCTGCAAGGTCGTTCGAGAGCCTGAAGGGGGAGATACAGCTGAAACGTCAAATCGAGCCAACGAGGGAAACAAAGACGAAATTCTGTGACAAGAGTGCGAACAAGAAAGTGATGAACGAATCATGAAAACGAAGCCCGTAACACGATCGGCGAGCCGGTCAACAATCTGGAAGCTGGCAATGCTTCTGCTCGGTGCTGTCGCGCTGGCGGCCTGCGGTGGCGACTCCGATGATGGCGCCGACGGCTCCGACTCTGAAGACGTCGCCGGTGCAACAGCCGACGCCGAGTTCGAAGTGTATGCGCTGTTGCCTCAGGGCAACGATCAGCCCTATGGCACCACGTACCTACCTCCGATGGAAGCCAAGGCAGCCGAACTCGGTCTCAACCTGACCATCACCAACTCACAATACGATGCCGACAAGCAAGCCAGTGAGTGTGAGGTTGCGGTTGCCGCCGAGCCCGACCTGATCATCTTGTGGCCTGCTGTTGGTGACACAGTGCGTCCGTGTCTGGAAGCGGCCAACGACGCCGGTATTCCAGTGACCGTTACTAACTCTGACGTAAACCCCGAGGACAAGGATCTCACAGCCGCTTACTCCGGCCCGGATACCTACGGACAGGGTGTGGCGTCGGCCGAGATTTTCTGCGATCTCGCCGCCGGTGAAGACGTCGGCATCATCATGGTCAACGGGTTGACCGGCAACTCGACTGCAATTGACCGTGAAGCGGGCTTCGAGGACACCGTGAACGAACAGTGTCCCAACGTCGAGATTCTGGCCCGCCAACCCGGCAACTGGAACAAAGACGATTCGCAGCTTGCGGCGTCGGAGATGATCACAGCGGTCGGTGCCGAGAACATCGGTGGCGTGTACGCCGCTGATGACACGATGGTCGCCGGCGTGATTGATGCGCTGAAGGCCCGGGACATCGACCCGGCCGATCTGATCGTCACCTCGATTGGAAACACCTTCCTCGGCAACCCGCTGGTTCTTTCTGGCGAGTTGGATGGAACGGTCTTCCAGTCCTCTTCGTGGGACGGAGAGAACGCGGCCACCACTGCCCACGAGGTACTGACTGGTGGAGCGGACGGTGACCGAGTGGTGAAGTTCATGCCCTCGGTCAAGGTCACGACCGACAATGCCGAGTCCCCGGACGTTGCACCTGAGTGGTAGACGTCGGCCATCGGTTTTGGCGACGGTGCGAGTCGTAGCCATCACCGGACAGCCGGAAACGTTTCGAGGCCCTGGGCGGTCAATCCGCTTGGGGCCTCGGCTCCGGTTTCGGAGCGGTTGATCTGACGATCGTCTGGATCAGGTTCTGTGGGCCGGTACCCTTCTTCTCGATTCGACTATGGATCCGCACACCAGGAAGCAATCTAGATGGGTCGAGTAACCCTAAAAGACGTGGCGGATCACGTTGGAGTTAACGTCTCCACCGCATCTCGGGCCCTCAGCCATGACCGGAACTCCTTGGTCAGCCCCGACACCAGGCGTCGCGTTGAAGATGCGGCCCGCGAGCTCGGGTACCGGGGCAACCTGCAGGCCTCGGCGCTACGTCGGGGACGAACCGGCATCATCGGGGTCATCGTGGCCGATTTGAACAACCCGTTCATCGGCCCTGTTCTGAGAGGCGTGGCCAACGCACTCGGGGGACGTGGATTGTTGCCGATCATGACCGAGAGCCGAGACTCTTCAGACGAGTTGGCCCAGATCTGTGACAAGATGCTGGCTCAGCGGGTTGACGGAATCATCACCACCGCGGGACGCTACGGAGACAGAGCGCTGCTCAAGCGTGTGGCTTCCGAGGTGCCCACCGTCTTGGCGGTCCGACAGCTGCCGGGAAGCGGAATACCCACCATCGGCCATGACGACACCGTGGGCGGGCGCTTGGCCGCCGAGCATCTGTTGTCACTGGGGCACACCCGCTTGGCTCAGCTGATGGGTCCCGAAGACATCTGGTCCTTTGAGGGGCGAGCCAACGGATTTCGCCGGGCCGTTGAGGACGCCGGCGCAATGTGTACTGATATCCAAGCGGCGGTGCGGCTTCCCACTTCTGACGCCGGATGCCAACTGGCCGAAAGGCTTCTCGGCCTACCAGGGGAGCGGCCTACTGCGGTGTTCGCTCACAATGACAGCATCGCCATTGGCGCCATCGACACGTTGCGCCGTGCCGGGCTGACCTGTCCCGACGACATCTCGATCGTCGGCTTTAACGACGTCCCGCTGACCGACAAGATTCTGCCTCCGCTGACCACGGTCCGCTTGCCGGGCTACGAGCTCGGTCGCTTGGCCGCCGAACTGGTGTTGACTCGAATTGACGGAAATGACGGGTCGGCCAACACCGTGATGCTAACTCCCGAGCTTGTCGTGCGAGGCTCAACCATCGAGCTGGGCACCTAGACCGAGACCATTGGCTGGGAGGGCTGCCTTCTCGCCGGGTTGGGTTGCCTTCGCACCCAGGCCTGGCGGACCAGGTCAGAGTAGGACTGCTCTGCCAAGCAACGCCCGGCAGCCCATAACGGCGTCAGGGACCGCGTTCTACCGTTCGGGTTGTGGCGGAACGAACGTGGTGGGCATGTCGGATTTTGTTGTCGACCGTTGGTGTCGGCCTGGTTGTGTTGTTTGGTCCGTTGGCCGGTCGGGCCGACGCTCACCCCGGCCCGGTTGAGGCCCCCGAGTCACCTGGGGCAACCGAGGCGGGACAGCTGGCCCCCGACTTCGCCGACTGGTCGACCACCGATACCCTCGCAGTTCCAATGGCCAACATGCAACCGGCGACAGCTGACGGTCGACCCATCGTGTACATGACGTTCGACGACGGCCCCAACACAGGTTCGACCGTCGACATTCTCAACACGTTGGCGCGCTACAACGCCAAAGCGACGTTTTTCGTGACCGGCAACGCCGTTGGCCGCTATCCCGACGTGGCCCGCCGTATCGTTGCCGACGGGCACGGGATCGCCAACCACACCGTCGACCATCCGCAGTTGACGTCACTGTCCGACGCCGGTGTGTTGAGCCAGTTGCAGCGAACGACGCAGCTCATTCGTGACGCCACTGGTGTCCGTACCTCCTGCTACCGGCCGCCGTATGGGGCGACCAGTACCCGGGTGCATGCGTTGGCAACGCGAGCGGGCCTTGGCAATGCCGGGTGGACGGCCGGCTCCACCGGGCACTGGGGCCTTTGGGATGTCGACACCAACGACTGGCGCCGCGGTTACGCCCGCACCTGGAACGAACTGCAGTCGGTCCGTGCCGGTGACGTGGTGCTGATGCACAGCCTCAACTCGTTCTCGTCTGGCATCTTCAGCCAGTGGATGACACTCAACGGTGACCGATTCGACTTTCGGCCGTTGCCGGGCTGTGGCGCCATGGTCGAA
>CALJMD010000367.1 GCA_937981915.1 uncultured Acidimicrobiales bacterium | reverse complement strand
TCTCCTTGCTGTTGATCTCTTTGTAGTACGAGTCAAACAAGAACATCAAGCAGAATCTCGTGTAGGGAGAAGACTGTATGTACATCCACATTTTGGCTGCCATTGATCCCAATGGCTGCCGGGAATTGCCGTTTCTGGAGTCTGCCGCGCAGACCTATAACGACTATCTACAGGGAGCCGCCGGCTACATCGTCTTCATCGTCGGGGCGACTCTTCTGATCGGTTCGCTCCTGTCGAAGAGTCTGCTCGGAAAGATGCCCGGGTGGCTTTCACTGATCATCGTCGTAGCCCTCGGACTGGCTGCGCTACCAGCTCTTCTTGGTGCCTTCGGCATTGACTTGGGATGCGGTGGCGCTGGATCGGCTGCCGTTATTGATCCGTGAGATTGCCGTTGCGGGTGCTGGGCGTTCTGCTCATGCTGGTCGGGATCTATGTGGTGTTCTTCCGTGAGAGTGCCGGGTCGCTGACCAGCACGGTAGTTCCGCTTTCTGTTGAAGCCGGGGCCGTCGGCGACCTCCGGGGCGATCCGGCCGACGGCGACGCGGCGGATTCAGTCGGTGGCGATACAGAAGATGGCTCCACGACCGTTGGCGACTCGCCAACGCCGCCTACAGCGACGGTGACTATTGTCGATCCGCTTGAGGCGGTTGCGATCGGATCGACCTCGCAGGGTGAGCAGGCGGAGGCCGCCCCTCGATGGGATGACGCGGATTGCGATCTGAGCTTCAAGGGGTATGGGGTGGAGATGAAGGCTTGGGGTGACATCGTGCTCCCGTACGCCATTGGCTTTCCCACGTCGCAACCCGGCGAGGTCCCGAACTGCGCTCCGAATAGTGACTTTGGGGGAGCCATTGTCGCCGCCCACCTCGCCTACCTTGACGCGGTGCGACCGGATCTCATCCCGGTGTTCGCTGCGCCGGGCGACGGTCGAGATCGACGAGTAGCCGACCATCCCGGCCCGCTGGACCCGGACACGATCGGCTATGTCTGTGAGCCGCTCGGATGGCAGAAGGCATCTGACGGCGCCTTCGAAATCTTCCACTACTGCGGAGAGAGCACCACGAAGGTCACCAAGGTTCCCTTGACGACGGCCGGCGGTCGTTGGCAACTGCTGTACCCGACCGACGGGATGCTCGAGTCCGAACCGGCCGATGCCGGCGAGGCCTACTTTCCCTTTGCCGGAGGTGAATAGTGGCTGACGCCTGCTCCAACCCGCTGACCTGCGACGAGGACGAAGACGGTGACGAGGGGGAAGGCGAAGACACCGAATCCGATGCCGGGGCCGAGGGGGAGTCCGAAGATGAGGAGTCCGATGTTGACGCCGTCGTGTTCGCCGGACCTGATGAAGCCATCGAAGCTCTTGAAGAGGTGGGGGCCGAATTGGCCGGCACGGCGTTCGGTGAGCTAGCGGAACGAACAACCGAAGTGGGCCAGCCAGTCGAGTTCGACGTTGGTGGCCTGGAGGCCAGTCTGAATGCTGTTGCCGCCGTGATCGTTTTCATGGCGGTCGCCGCCGGCTTGATCGCCGCCATCGTCCGGCGAGGTCGGAATCTGTACGGGTTGTCAGTATCGGTCAGCCGGTATCTGTTGATCTCGGCTATCGGCGTGGTGGCGGCGTTGGTGGCGGCGGAGCTGTCCAACGAAATCACGTCAGCCGCCGTGGTCGTCAACTTGCCGGGTGAGATCGACACCACCGAGACCCATCTATACAGCGGGGCTTTGGCGTCGCTGATGGTTCCGGCGTTGACGGTGGCGTTCGACTTTCAACCGTTCATGATCGCCTTGCTGATCGCCACCTGGCCGTTAACCGCGGCGGTCGGCTTGCTGCCGTCGTACCGGTCTGCCCCCAACATCATCGGTGGGTTGCTGGCCGCCAACTTGTTGTGGCCGCCGTTCGCCGCGCTGTGTGTCGGTAGGGCGTTTGGTGAGTTTCCCGACGTTACGGCGGCCACCTGGTGGACGGTGGTTGCCCTGGTAATTGCCGCGGTGTTCAACGTGGTCTCCCTGGCCGCCACCGGAAGCAACCCGAGATTCCACCGAGGAGAGCAATGACCGCCACCGATCGCACGATGACCGATTCAAAATCTCGGCTGGCGTCCACGAGACCTCACCCTGGCGACAGCAACGAGCTGAACGTTGACACGATGGCCGATGGCGATGCCGGTCTGGCGCCGTCGGGCGTGTGGTACAACCCGTACGCCGAGTACAAGTGGGGGTTGGGCCCATGGGGTTCGGTGGCCGCCGTGATTGCCTTGCTGGCCGTGCTTTTAGCGTTTGTCCCGGCTGCCAATCGGCTCCGAAATGTCATTATTACCGCGGCGATAACGCTGCCCATCGTGGCCGGGTTCGCCATTCGGGACAAGTGGGGCCGGCATCTGTACGCTCGGGCGTGGTTTGCCATTAAGTTCGCCGTTCACCGCTGGACCGGGCGCAACATGTATACCTCCGCCTGGTTCTCGTCGACCCCGGTAACTCAAAGCAACCTCCCCGGTTTGCTGTCGCAGAGCTCGGTGGCCGAGCACCGACCGCCGGGTGAGTCGCCGTACGCGGTTGTTCATCATCCGGCATCGAACACGTCGTCGGTGCTGATCGAATGTCACCCTCCCGGCGCCGCTCTTCAACATCGCGAGGTGGTGGGGGCCCGCCGCCAGGCGTGGGCCGCTTGGCTGGCGGCGATGTCGGATGAGCCAGCTCTGGCCGCAATTCAGGTGACGACCGAGGTGTCGAAAGCCAGCCGTCTGCCCGGTCTGCAGGCCATCGCCGAGCTGAGCGAAGACGTGAATGCCGTAGCCGACCAGATCATGCGGGAGACGGTGGAGCGAGCCAGCGAAGGCAACACGACGCGCACGTGGGTGGCGGTCGGCTGGGCCACTGAACGTTCCACCCGTACCCAACTGACGGCCGAGGTGTTGCCGGCAAGGGTTGAGCGCCTGTGTTCGGAGCTGGCCAACGCCGGGGCCGGTCAGTCACGTCCCGTTGACCAGAACGAGCTGGCTCGTGTGTGGGCCGGCATGTACGACCCGTCTCGCCGTGACTATCTTGCTCGCTTTCCCAACCAGGTCATTCGGATTGGTGACGCCGGGCCGGTCACTCACGCTGAGGGCCGTCGACGCTACCGCATTGGAGGCTACGACACAGTGTCGTTGACACTGGGGGCGTTCCCCTCGGCGTCGGTCACCACCGCGGCACTGGAACGGTTGCGCAACGGTATTGATGGGACGGTGGCGGTCCGCTGGTCGGAGCTGTTCCGGCCGATCACGTCAACTGACGCCCAGAACTGGACCAACGCCGTGCAGCGTGGTGTTGAGACTCGCCTGGCCCTCGACGGCGACCGTAAACACAAAGCCCGCGACATCGTGGACGATCAGCAGACTCATGCCACCGCCGTCGCCATCGCCAAAGGACAGGCCCTCATTCGGGTGGGGTTCTCGGTGACATTGACCGTTGAGGCCGACGCCGACATCACCGGTCCAATCGAACGGGTGCGCAACGCTTGTGCGCCGCTCTCGCCTCATCTGCGGGTCATGGACGGTGCCCACCAGACCAGTTGGGTGGCGACCCTGCCGGCCGGTGTCCCGGTGCCCGAGGCGCTGGCTCCGGCCGAAGGCATCACCAACGGATAGCTCATGGCCAAACACGAACGGGGTCACAGTAAACGGTACGGCGGGCACGCCGGGGTGGTTGAGCCCGCACGCGAGCTGGTGACCGATGTTGGAACCGCGGCCCGCATTTGGCCCTTCGCTGTGGCGGCAAGCCAACCGGCACAAGGCGTGCCGTTGGGTGTCGACCCGTCGTCGCAACAGCTGGTCTGTTACGACCCGTTTTCGTGGTTTCAGTCCGGTCGGCAGCGGGCGGCCCAGCTGGCGATTCTGGCCGCCAACGGGTTGGGAAAGTCGGCGTTGGCCAAAAAGGTGATGACCGGTCTCGCCTCGGCGAACGTGCCTGCCATCATCCCCGCCGATTTCAAAGGCGAGTACGTGCCGTTGGTGTCCAAGCTGGGCGGCACGACGCAGCGGGTCGGCCGCAACGGCGGGTTGAACCTGCTCGACCCGGGCGAGACGATTCATTTGGCCTCGGCAGCCGGGGCCCCGACCGACGTCGTCGACGAGTTGAAGAATCGACGCGATCACTGTGTTGGAACCGTCATCGCCATCAACCGGGGATACCCACTGCAGGACTGGGAGAGTCTGCTGTTGACCAAGGCGGTCAATCTGTTGCCGACCGGGAGCACTGTTCACGACTTGCCGGGGGTGTTCTCGTCGCACGCTGAAGAGTTAGCCGGGGCGTTGCGAATCGGTTTGGATCGAACGAAAGAACTGGCGGAGCCACTGGCGTTGTCGGTGGCGGCGCTGGCGTCCGGGCCAATCGGGCGGGCCCTGGGCACCACGGGGGCGCATCAGGCCTGGCCGATCAACAAACCACTGGCGGTGGACACCTCCGGTATTCCTCAAGCGGAACGACAGTTGACGGCCGCAGTCATGGTCACGTCGTGGACGGCCGCGCTGTCGGCCATCCACCTCCGCAACCACTCGGAGAGCGGCAACGTTCACGCCGTGTTCTTCGATGAGATCTGGCGGGCCACCCGCCAGTTCCCCGATCTCAACGACGAGATCGGGGCAATGCTTCGTATGGACCGCCACGAGGGCATCGTGAGTGTCATCACCACTCACTCGTGGACGGACACCCAACAGCCGGGCGGCTCCAACATCTTGGCCCGCTGCGCCGCCTTCGCTCTTGGGGGCATGCAGCCCGAGGAGATCAACACCATCGCTCAAGCCGGTATCGGGTTGACGTCGGCCGAGTTGTCGCAGATCCGTCGCAGCGTGGCTGGCGGTACCGACGCTGCCGGAGCGGTGGGCGGTGTCGGCCGGTTCCTGTTGAAGATCAACGACGGTCCGGGACAGGCCTTGCAGACCATCCTCACCGACGCCGAGCTTGACTTGCTCGACACCAATCTGCGTTGGCGGCCCGGTGGCGGTAACGGCATTGGCGGGCCTGATGGCAATGGTTCCAGCAACGGGGTTGCCCGCAACGGTGGGTCGGCCGACGCGGTGGTGATCAGGCCCAGTGCGGAGAGGGTCGACCTCTGAGCCACCCGCGTCCCCTGCTAGTAGGACCGTGACTACCATTGAGGAGGGCAGGAACGTTGGTGTGCGAAGGGTTGGTGTGTGAAGGTGTTGGTGTGTGATGGATAGCCCGCAAGAGTATCCCGGTGAGCGACCGCCCTATGTGGCGCCGACGATACCGCCGCCTCCAGACTCGGTTCCGGTCCCTCGGCGGGAAGGCAAACCTAAACGTCGAAGCGGGCGGATGTTTACGATCGCCGGTGTGCTGGTGGTTGTCGGACTGGCAATGGGTGTTCCGTCGATGGTGGCTGGCTGGTCGGTTCTCGGTGGCCTACTGAACTTGGAACGCCACGACGTCCCGGGCTCGTTCTCTGTTGATATTGACGAGCCGGGTGATTACACCATTTTTGTCCTGTCAGGGTCCCAACAGCAGACGGGGTTCGTCACCACATCGAACAGTTTCACTGTCGAGATCGAGGACGTTGGCGTCACGAGCCCGTCGGGCGCGGTGCTGACAACGTTCCCGGTTTTCAACACCTATATACAGCTTGAGAACGAGCAGTTCAGCAGCGCTGTGTCATTCGAGGCGGATGCGGTTGGGCGCTACGACATCGTGCTCGACACCGACCCGGCCACTGTTGCCGTTGTCAGCAAGTCTCTTGCCTTCCCCCGCCTGGGCCTGATACTTCTTGGTGTTGCCAGCGGATTGACAGTGCTCAGCGGTTTGGTTGTCGGGCTCATTGCCTTCTTTCGTCGAAGAGAAGAGCGATCGAGCCGATCAATCGCTTCCGACGGCAGCTGGTAACTTGCGCACATGGTGAGGCCTATTGAGCGGGCGGTGCCGCGCACCCGGCTTCGGCTTTCCGCTGTCGCTGCTGTTGCATTCGCAGTCTTCCTGGTCTTCATCATTTACGCTGCTAATCGGGGGATTCGCCATCCGGGCCATGTGTTGGTCGAGGCATTGCCGTACGGCGACAAGTTCGGGCACGCCGGGCTGTGGGGAGTGATGACGTTGATGGCCAATGGGGCGTTGCGCCGTTGGCTCACCATGCCGGTTTGGCCGGGACGAGCGATGCGGGTTCCCGTCGCCTCTATGGCCTTGGTCGTCTTTGTGACCCTGGAGGAGGCCAGCCAGTTCTTCATTGAGAGCCGGACGCTGGATGCTCTTGACCTGGTGGCCAACTACGTGGGTATCACCGTTGGGTCCTTGGTCTTTCGGGCTTTGTCACCATCTTCAGGTGCCGACTCATGACGTCTCACCTGTACTTTGTTCATCACTTTTCTGCTCGTCATGCAACCAAACGAGCATCTGATGCGTGTGTACGGTGTTGATGAGGAATCCGAGCCGCCTCCGGGCGAGATGACTGCGGTCTCGCTGGCGTTGCCTGTACGGGCGGCCGCGGTCACAACTTTCGACAACTTCTACCGTGCTGAGGTGGACGGACTGTACCGGGCGTTGACGTTGGCGCTTGGCTCGACCGACCTGGCATCGGAGGCAGTGGATGAGGGAATGGCGCGGGCCTATCAGCACTGGTCGAAGGTGTCGTCGCACCAGAACCCGGCCGGGTGGGTGTATCGAGTGTCGCTCAACTGGGCTATCAGTCGATTGCGGAAAAGAAATCGCGAGCGGCTCAACGAAGACTGGTCGGCGATGGCTACAACTGACGTCCCCCAATTCCTGGGTGGCGCCGGTGACATCGGCCCCTATTCGCTCGACGTCGACCTGGTGCGGGCATTGGCCAAGCTGTCGGTTGAGGCCCGGTCGGCCGTCATCCTTCGTCACCTATTCGGGTGGTCCACGGCGGAAACGGCAGAAGCCATGAGCATCAAAGAGGGCACGCTCAAGAGCAAGTTGGCGAGAGCGTTGACCCAGCTGCGAACTGAACTGGAGGGCGAGGCGTGAACGACTTCGACTCGGATTTTGATGGCGACATTCAACGCCGGCTCAGCTCGACCTCGCAGGGGTTGAGCCCCAAAACCCATCGTTTGGATGCGGTCCAGGCCAAGGGGCAACGTCGTCAGACTCGACAGCGAGTTGGCGTCTCGACCGCCGCCGTTGTCGCCTTTCTGGGCTTGGGTGCAGCAGTCGGGTCGCTAGCCGGTCTATTCGACCAGAACCAGGTCATCGAGTCGGCGGATGGTGCCGCCCTCCCTGGCGATGAAGACGCCGCTGCTGCCGAACCCGTCGACGGCGACGGGGTACCAACCACAGAGGTTGAGGTCGCCAGAGCCGAAGACGACATCTCCACCACCACGGGCCCGCCTGAGCCCGACGATGATTCGCTTACGACGCTGGACGGTGTCGAGACGGACGATGATACGAACAGTGATACGGACAATGATGTAGTAACCACCATCGGGGTGGGGCAGGGCAGCGGCGACTCGATCCAAGACGAGACGGGCACGACGTCACCTGCCGGGGAGACATCAACAACTCTGGTCGACGATTCGCCGACCGACACGACGTTGCCTCCGACCGTTACCACTGATGGGCCTGACGACCTGTCTACGACCACTGCGTTTACAACAACCACCGTTGGCCCCGCCACCTCGGAGGTGCCGGTAACGATGGGTCCGCCGCCCGACGCCATCACCATCGCAACCGGACGACCCGGAGCAACGTTCACCCAGTGGAACAGCGGGGAAGCCGGGGGATACGTCGAGTGCTACCAGTACAACGCCGATGTGATGTACGAGGGGTGTGTCCCCTCGATCGGCGACGGCGGACTGCCGTTCATTGTCGATCGCACCCATGTACCCGATGTGCTGGTGATCCTGGCCATGTTGCCACCGAACGAGGTTGCCGAGATGTCAGTCGAGGCAGCCGATGGAACAGTGGTGACCGGCTCAGTCAGCGGAGATTTCTGGATGGCTGATGTTCCGGCGTCTGCTCGTCCCGTGAAAGTGATCTACGTTGACGC
>CALJMD010000366.1 GCA_937981915.1 uncultured Acidimicrobiales bacterium | reverse complement strand
AGTTCGCCTGCGGTCATTAAGCGGTCCACGATTGCACCACGGTTCAACAGTCCGGTGAGGTCGTCGTGGTTGGCCTGCCAGGCCAGTTGGCTGCTGTCCTCGGATCGCTTTCGAGCCGTTTCCACCAGGCTCAATGCAGTGCGTCGTTCGGCAGAAGAGGGCTGCTGGCGGGTGTTCTCCGGGTCAACGGCGACGATGTCCGGTAGTCCGCCGTCGGCAGGAATGTCGGAGTCGAACCGGTAGGTGGGTTGTCCAACATCGTCGACGCCAAAGAGGCAGATGACCTGTTCGAGGACCTTGTCGAGCGTGGCCCCCTGCGCGATGGTGTCCAGCGTGGCCGCCTCTACCGCCTGGATATGTTCTCGCGTTTCGACCTGGACGATCATTTCGTCGAATGCCTGGGCCAGGTGGCCAAGCTCGTCGTTGCCTCCAATTTGGTCAAACGTCGGCGATGAGCGTCGGCCGTCGGCCATCCGACGGACTTGCTCGGTGAGGATGGCCAAGCGTCGAACCAGGCGGTAGGCGACCAGCGAGGTAAGAAAGAGCGCGATCAAGATGACGCCTCCGACAGCCATGACCGTGGCCTGTCGAACATCTGCTGCGGTTCGAACAGCCGAGGCCATTGTTCTGCGAACCTGAAGCTGTTCAAAGCTGATGCGACTGGTCAGCCGATCCAGCCAAACATCGCTGATGTCTTGCCACTCTCCGGCGGTCATCTCCGGCAGCTCGTTGAGGAGGATCTCTTGGCGTACCTCGATCAGCGAGGTGGGTAGCACAAGCTCCCCAACTTCTTGGCGGGTCTCCTGTTGAGCACTGTCGAGCCTGATCAGGGCGAACTCGAGTTGCTGGTCGTGGCGAGCCGGTGACGCTATCGCCTGACTGTGTTGCCCCGGTGCCCACTGGCGGTAGGTCAAGGCCAGTTCAACTACCAGTCGTTCGTTGAGATGCTCTCCGCGGGCTTCAATCAGCGCCAAGAGTCCGAGGAGGCGTTGTTGGCCTTCGGCATCGGCCAGCAGCGAGGCTTGAACCGTCAACGCTCGAATCAACTCGTTGCGGATGGTGGTGTAGCGGTCGCTTACTTGAAGCGGTGAAATCTGACGTGAGGCGATGTCGGATCGAAAGCCGACGGTTGCCTCGATGGTCGAGGTGGCAACACGCAGGTTGATGTCGAATTCGTCGAGTTCCAGAATTCGGTTGAGTTCGGCCAGTTCGGCATCGGTCTGTCGGGCGGCAGTGCGAAATTCGTTCGACGGTTGACCCTCACCGCCGTCAGGGCTACCGACTTGTGGGGCAACCATCTGCGCGGCCACCAATGCTTCATCGCCCAACGCTTGATCAAGTCGGGCCACCTGTTCGGCCAGGGCCGCCACTTTTGTGCTGTCGAGTGCGCTGTCGTAGTGGGCGTTGCGATCGAGGACGACGACGGTTGTCAGGGCGACAACCGTCAACGTCGGCAGGATAAGCAACGCAAGCAACCGAAGACGCACGAAAGGTCTATCGGCACGAAGCGGAGGGGGCCTAATGCATTTGTCGGCTAGCGGAACTGTCAGCTAGCGGGTTTGTTGTCTTAGACGAACCAAGCCCAGGTTTCCAGCGGTTCGCGGTCCGATACCAATGTGTTCACCGCTTCGTCGGGGTCATGGTGACCAATCGCCATCCCACAAAACAGCATGAGTTCGTCGGGCGCCCCAACAAACGCTCTGACGGCATCGGATTGCATCGCCCAGGCTTCCTGGGGGCAGGTGTCGAGTCCGGCCTCTTTGGCTAGCAGCATGAACGTCTGTAGAAACATTCCGAGGTCCGACCATTGCGGTGGACCCATCACCCGGTCGATGAAGCAAAAGAAGGCGGTGGGGGCGCCGAAGAACTCGAAGTTGAGAGCCATGTTGCGGAGGCGTGCCGGTCGGTCATCCCGCTCGATGCCGAGGAGGCCATACATGTCTTCGCCCACCTTGAATCGGGAGTCGCGGTAGGGCGATTTCAGCTTGGGTGGGTAGATGTCGTATTCGGGTTCGGTCTGGCGCTCGGAGCTTTTGAGATGCTCAAGGAACGACGACATGGTTGGCGAGGTGATGACGGCCACCCGCCACGGTTGCACGTTGCCTCCCGACGGTGCCCGGGCGGCCTTTGTCAACAGTTCGCGAACGAGGTCGTCGTCGACGGGGTTTGCGAGAAACCGCCGAATCGACCGACGAGACGAAACGGCTTCGCTGACGTTCATGGTTGGTTGCCTTCCGTTGGCCGCTGAATTTGGGTTTACGTGGTCGCTTGCCGAGCCCACTCACCGGCCATCGCCGAGAATAGATCTATGATTCCGGCTTCTGAAGCCGACGTGCTGCCGTACTGGCGATACAGCGTGTTGACGTTGATAGCGATTCGTTCGGCGTCGAGCCAGTCGGAAAACGGGCCAAGGTCGATGTCGCGTGCAGCGTCCTGCCAGCTCATGCCGTCGGCGAAACGAAGTCGGGCTTGATCGTCGATGTAGGTCAGGTAGTCCTTTACCTGCTGGACGCCGGCGGCGTCGGTTAGCGGACCGTGGCCAGGAACGATTGTCTCAACTCCCATTTCGAGGATTGCGTCGCAAGCGCTCAGCCAGTTCTCTACCGGGCCGGCCCAAATCAGCGGCGTGCCGTCGATGAACAAGATGTCACCGGTGAACACGGTGCTGTCGTCGGGCACATGGACGAGCACATCGCCCGCGGTATGGGCCGGACCGACGTTAATGAGTTCCACCAGTTTGTCACCCACCGTCACATCAAGACGATGATCGAAGGTTCGGGTCGGGTTGCGAATATCGATTTGTTCGAAGTCGAACGGTCCGAAGATCTCCAACAGGTACTGGCCCAGTTCCCCCATGCCGGGGGCCGCTTTCATCATCTCCGCCAGGAATGCCGGATCGGCTTCCTCCATTTCGGCGGTGGTCGCTGCCGACGCGATGACTTCGGCATTGGCTACCAGTCCGTTGCCGTGGCAATGGTCGCCGTTGGCGTGGGTGTTGACCAGCATGTTGATGTCGTCCGGGGCGACGCCGGTAGCGCCGGTCAGGGCATCGAGCATCTCGGCGGTGAGCGCCGAGTCGAACAGGGTGTCGACCAACAGAGACTGGTCACCGTCGACAATCATCCCGGCGTTGGACCACCCCCAGCCACCGTCCGGTTGCAACCATGCCCAGATACCGTCGCCGGTCTCGACGAGGCCTCGTTGGTAACTTCCACCCGATTCCATGACGCCATCGTAGAACAGACCGGCTTTTCGGCCCAGGCTGGGTTTAGAACCAAAACTCGGTTCTGGTACTGTTGGCTTCGGATGCGACCGTTTGCGGCAACCGGGCAAGCCGGAATTCGACTACCACCGGCCCCGGACAAGCCACCACCGTTGCTGACCGGTGAGTTCTTGGCGTTGATGGCCACCGCTGCGTCGTTCGCATTGGGAATGGGCGCCATGAACGCCTTGTTGCCCCCGTTTGTCGTTGACCGTCTCGGAGGAACCGAAGCGACCTCGGGTGTGGTCATGGGCTCGGTCGCTGTCAGCGCCCTTTTGAGCCGGTCAATTCTTGGCCGGGTGGCCGACCGTCGCGGCTCCCGTCGGCTGATTGGAGTCGGGGCAGCCGTTTCGGCGGTGGCGTTCTTCATGTTGGTCTTCGTTGATTCGGTGCCCGGTGCCGTCGCTGCTCGACTGGTGCAGGGAGCCGGTGGCGCAGCGTTCTTCATCGGCACCACGGTCCGAGCCATGGAGTTGGCGTCACACGAGCGGCGTAGCCAAGCCGCGGCATTTAACCTCATCTCGTTTCACGTCGGGATGGGAACCGGACCGTTGGCCGGTGAATGGTTGATCGCCAACCGAGGGTATGACACCGCGTGGTTGGCATGCGGTGCGCTCACCTTGGTCGCCGTTGCCATGTCATGGTCATTGAGCTACCGCCCCGGCGACCCCACTGCCGAACCGTCGCCGCTGATCCACCCCAATGCCATCGGACCGGGTTTGGTGACGTTGTTTGGCGTGGTGGCGTTCAACGGCTATCTGATGTTCGCCGCCCTGTACTCCGATGAAATTGGCATGGACAACGTGGGGCCGGTGTTTGTCGTCAGCTCCGGCACGATGATTTTGGCCCGTGTTCTGTTCGGCCGCGTACCAGACGTCATCGGTCCGATCCGTGCCGGTAGCGGGGCGTTAATCATGACCGTGTTCGCTGCCGCCCTGACCGCACTCTGGGCAACCCCAATCGGATTCATGGTCGGCGCCGCGCTGCTGGCGTTGGGTTTGTCGATGCAGTCCCCGTCGTTTATGGTTCTGGCCGTCGACGGAATCGAGGAACGTCAAAGGGGATCGGCCATGGCTACGTACACGGCATTCTTTGATATCGCCAACGCCATGGTCGGGCCCGTGTTCGGACTGATCGTGACCGTGTCGGGATACCGAGCCGCGTTCCTGGCTGCCGCCGGTTCAGCGGCCGTCGCCCTGGTTCTACTGCAGGGCATGATTGCGCCCCGATGGAGGCAAA
>CALJMD010000365.1 GCA_937981915.1 uncultured Acidimicrobiales bacterium | reverse complement strand
CTGGCGAGCCGTGTACGTGAAGTCGGGGCTACGGCGCGCTCAAGCCATTTCGGTGGTTCACTCTGCGCTGGCCTGTCGTGTCGACGACAGCGGCGTGATCGTTGAGGCTCGAGTGGCGGTAGGGAGCGTTGCCCCCACGGTCGTACGGCTCGATGAGGTCGAGCGAGCTCTCGTTGGTCAACCCCTGAACGCAGACTCCGCTGGTGAGCTGGCCACCCACGTCGCAGCGCTGGCTGGCGACGCCGTCGAGCCGATCGATGATGTTCGCTCAACCGCCGCGTACCGTTCGGATCAGCTGTCGCAGATGATTCGCCGAGCGGTGGTAGCCGTCGCCGAAGGTCGACAGGGCGAGGCCATAGCGGAACGTCCGGTCACGCTATTCGGCTCCACCGCAGGACGGTGGCCGTCCGGCCCGGCGTTGGCTACCGATCACCAGGCCGGTGCAGCGATCTCCGCCACCGTCAACGGAGCGTTATCGGTTGGATCTACGCCGGGCGACAGCGCTGCCGGTTCACTGCTCGATTGGCTCCGCCAGCAGGGATTCTCCGGAGTGAAGGAGGGGTGCGCCGAAGGTGAGTGTGGAGCGTGCACCATACATCTCGACTCGATGGCGGTTCTGTCCTGCCTGGTACCGGCCACCCGAGCCCACGGAGCCACTGTTGTAACGATCGAGGGACTAGCGGCGGCCAGCTCGCCTCACGGCGCCTCGAACGAGGAACCAGACGCGCTTGCACCACTGCAATCGGCGTTCGTCGAAAGCGGATCGGTGCAATGCGGATACTGCATACCCGGCTTCTTGATGGCTGCTGCCAAGCTGACGGAAGAGCCGGCGGCAGAGTCGCTCAGCAAGGCCGAAGTAGCCGCCGGAATGTCCGGCAACCTGTGCCGCTGCACTGGCTACTACAAGATCACCGATGCCATCATGTCAACGTTGTCCCGCAGCGACGCGCCGCTCGGTGGCGATCAGCAAGAGAATCGGCAAGCGTCATGAGCGAATCAAGCGACAGCACCCAAAGCAGACATGCCGGTCAAAACGTCCAGCCTTTCGGCCTCGGACATCGATCAACCAAGATCGACGGCGACGCCAAAACCACCGGCGCCGCGCTGTACGCCGAAGACGTGTCACCTTCAAATGCCCTTCACGCCAAGGTGGTATTCACCGATCAGGTTCACGCCAGACTAATCAAGCTGGATGTCACGGCCTGCGAGGCCGCCCCCGGGGTGGTTACGGTCGTCACTGCGGCTGATGTACCGCTGAACGAATACGGCTTAACCATGTTCGACCAGCCGGTATTGATCGGCTCGGAGCGGCCACCGACAGAGCAGACACACCGTGAAGCAATGGTTGCCTCCGACGTGTCGCGGTGGGAAGCCGACCACCTGGCCGTGGTGGTGGCCGAGACCCCGGAGCAGGCAGCCCACGCTGCCACACTCATCGAATCGCAGTGGGAGCCGCTGGTCGAAGTAACTGATGTCAGTTCCGCCTTGGCCGCCGACGCCCCGATGCTGCACCCAGAGCAACCGAGCCTCGACGCCGGCCCCAATGCCTATCAACACTATGTTGTCCGACACGGCGATGTGGGCGCAGCGATGGCCGAAGCGGCAGTGGTGATCGAGGCGACCTACGACGTTCCACATCAAGAACACGCCTATCTGCAAACCGAGTCCGGCATTGCCTATGTCGACGACCAGGGACGAATAACGATCGAGACCGGTGGGCAGTGGACACACGAGGACCGCGAGCAGGTTGCTCACGCCCTTGGCGTTGACGATGAAGACATTCGCATCATCTACCGGGCGATCGGGGGAGCCTTCGGTGGCAAGGAGGACATGAGCCTCCAGATCGTTCTCGCCTTGGCCGTACGCAAGCTGCAAATGGCGGGCATCACCCGGCCGGTTGTGTCGAGATGGTCACGTGAGGAATCGATCGTTGGCCACCATAAACGTCACCGCGGAACGATTCGTACCCGGTGGGGTGCCTCGGCTGACGGACGCCTACTCGCCGTAGAGGCTGACTGTTTCCTCGACGCCGGTGCCTACAACTACACGTCCAATAAGGTCCTTGGCAACCTGCACCTGACGGTTGCCGGACCCTACGTGGTTCCCCACGCCCGCATCGACAGCTGGGCGGTGTACACCAACACTGTTCCCGGAGGAGCGTTTCGGGGTTTCGGCGGTCCACAGGGATGTTTCGTAGCCGAGTCTCAGATGAACCGGCTGGCGGAGGCACTGGATCTTGATCCGGTGGAGGTTCGTCGTCGCAATATCGTGGTCGAGGGTTCGCTGGGAATCACCGGTACACCGTTGCCGGAGGGAGTCAGTCTCGACCAGGTCATCGAGGCCTGCGCCGAGACGGCGGACTGGTCCGACGAACCGTTATCGCCCAAACCGCTGAACCCGTTCGCTTCGCTGCCTCCCGACGTCGGTTCGGTTCGCCGCGGCCGAGGCTTCGCCTGCGGCTACAAGAACATCGGTTTCTCGTTCGGGTTCCCGGAACGCTCCGAGGCCACCATCGTGCTTCACCGCGACGATTCATCGGGAACAAGAGCGGACGAGCAGTTGGATCCCACCAGGGCCGAGGTATTTCTGGCTGGCGCCGACGTCGGCCAGGGAGCTCACACCGCTTTTGTGCAGATGGCGGCTGAAGCTCTCGGACTCGACGAATCGGTGGTGGTCGGAACCTTCTCCGACACGGCGACGTCGGGGGACTCCGGATCCGCCTCAGCGTCACGGCTCTCGTTCATGACCGGCAACGCAATTCTGGGAGCGGCCGAAGAAGCGGAGAAAGCATGGCGCAACGGCGACCGCCCGGCGACCGGCCATTTTCGCTACGTTCCACCGCCAACTGAACCGTTAGATCCGGACGGTGCGCCGACCGTCCCCAACTTTGCCTACGGATATGTGGCCGAGGCGGTTGATCTTTCGGTCGACGTGTCCACCGGACACATTGTGGTGCACGATGTAGTTTGCGCAGTAGACGTCGGGCGCATCATCAACCCTCAGATGGTCGAAGGTCAGGTGGAGGGAGCGATCGTTCAGGCCCACGGCTACGTGTTGTCCGAGCGTCTCGTTCTCGAGGGCGGCCGGATCAAGAACCCTCGTTTCAGTAGCTAC
>CALJMD010000364.1 GCA_937981915.1 uncultured Acidimicrobiales bacterium | reverse complement strand
AGAATGAACGGCACGACTCGCCAGAAGATCGAGGTCACCGCCGCAACCCCGGCCAGCAACGCCAGGCCGGTCAGCACAGGAGTTGCTATCGACGGACCCAGTCCGAAACCAAGCGGGTTCTGCGGCAGCGTCAAAAGCCGTGGAGCCAGGAAGAGGCACACTCCGGTGGCGGCGCACAGCACAACAAACCCAAGGGGTCGACCCGAGCCCCGAGTTTCCTGACTTCCGTCACCGACGGCGTACATGGCTGGCCACCGTAGCAACGAACACCGCTCTCGGTCAGTCGCTACCCGTCAACGTCGAGGCCGTAGTCGCGGATGCGCCGGTACAGGGTCGCTCGAGAGATGCCCAGCCGCCGTGCCGCCTCGGTCCGAGTTGAACTGGAGTTGATGGCGCTGATGATGGCTTCGGCCTCCTGCTGGGCCAGACCGTGCAACGGAATCCGCTTGTCCTCAACCTGAAGGTGTCGTGGCAGATGCCGAACTGCCAACGATTCAGTACGAGCACGAGTGTGGGCCGACAACAACGCCTGCCGCAGTTCGGACACGTTCCCCGGCCACGATTGGCGGCTTAACAACCCGACCATTCGGGCGTCCACGTGGTGACGTCCGAGCGCGCCGGCAAGATGGCGAATCAATGGTGGAATATCCTGACGCCGCTCCCGCAACGCCGGGACAGCGATTCGGTCGACATCGAACACACGGATCAGGGCCGCCAGCGCAGGATCAGATTGTTCAGTGCTTTCGGCGGTGGCCAGCGCTCGACCCGTTGTCGACCCGGTCACGGTTGCCGCCACCGCAGACGCCACCTCATCGGAAAGCTGCTCGATACGGCGAAACACAACTGCTTTGTCCTGAGCGAGTGCATCGCGTGCTCGCAGTACCCACGACCGGGGACCCTCAATGAGCACTTCGGCACTGTCGAGCACTTCAACGCTGCGACTCTCGGACCGCGAGGCAATGGCCTTGGCCACCGACAAGCGACCGGAGCCTCGTTCGCCGACAACGAGAACCGGTTCAGTGTGAGTTGTCGCCGCCACCGAGTCGGCGACAATACTTCGCCACGCGTCGCTGACACCGACCAGGTCGCCAAGCCGGTGCTGACGACGGATCCGATGCCGTCGCCCCACTCGGGCCGGACGGGACCGAACGGTGACGGCCGCACCGCTGAGTTCGCCTCCACGGTGAAGCGGTTGGCAGCGAACCTCGATTGGTTCTCCCGACGGCGTCTCGACCGTAATCGTGGCAACACCGTTGGCGGCCGCGGCCTGTACCTGGTTCCACAGCTCTGCCTGATCCAGCCCGATCAAGACGCGCTGGGCTGAGGGCGAAGCGATCAACACGCCGCGGCCCAGGGTGGCCACAGCTGATCCGGCGGACGTTCGACGGCGAAGAAAGTCTTCGAGCAGAAAACGTTCGAGCGGGCTGGCTTCACCCAGGATCAACTGACTGATCCGGCTGGCCAGCTGCATGGCGGTCGGCAACAACAGCGGTCCGGCCTCATCTACCGGACACAACAACCCAACGGTGCCTTCTACCCGGCCTTTGACCGGGTGAATGATGGGGGCGTTGGCACAAGCAAAGGCGTGGAAGCACTCGAGGTGGTGGTCGTCGCCCACTACCAGAGTCGGCCGTTTCGTTTCCAGCGACGTCCCCACCCCGTTGGTACCGACGTCGGTTTCAGAAAGCGAGTAGCCGACGTTGACACTCCGGTCGTCCATCGCTGCCAACGTCGAAAAGGCCGGGGCATCCCTGCGGGTCAATCGACCCTGCCGGTCGGCCAACACCAAGGCCAACGAACTCCCGCCGATTTGTTGCAACATGTCGTCGAGCACCGGGCCGCTCAACGTAGTCATCGCTTCGGCCGCCGGGCGCGGTTGGCCTACGTGTGGAACCTCGCCTGATGTTCGATCGATGCCGTACAGATTTGACCGTCGGCGAGCGGCGGCCATGTCGGCTGAATCGATTGCTGTTGGGGCTCGTTTACCGGTTGACGAAGCCATTTCCGCGAAGCCCTTCTTTCGACCTCGGAGATGTTGTTGCCAGTGAGGGAGAGGCGGTGCGGAAACAGTACGTGACGTTTCCCGATGTGTCTCACGACTGTCTCAACTTGAGACAAATCGACCTTGGGGTCCGCCTGGACAATTAGCGCTACCTGAACAGCTGCAGAATCAGCTGCCTAACCATTATCAGCACACGAAGGGGGTGTGGTCGAATGGAAGCATCGGTGACGGTGGGCGTCGTTGCCAACCCTGCGTCCGCTCGCGACATCCGTCGGATCGTGGCCAAAGGCGGCGCCGTCACTACCCACGACAAGCTGAACCGGCTGCAGTGCGTCCTCGCCGGGTTGGGGGCTATGGGTGTGGAACGGGTGATTTCCATGTCCGACCGCTCCGGGATTGCCGCCGGTCTGCAACGCCTGTCCACTCGGGCGTCGTCTGAGTCGTGGCCGATGATCGACTTCGTCGACCAGACAATCACGGGAACTAAGACCGACACCACCGTGGCCACAGAGACCATGGTGAAAGCCGGCGTCGGAGCCATCGTTGTCCTGGGCGGCGACGGTACGAACAGAGTGGTCGCCGGGTCATCCCAGGACGTCCCGCTGGTTTGCTTGTCGACCGGAACCAACAACGCCTTCCCCCGATTCACCGACCCGACAGTGGCCGGAATGGCGGCCGGCCTGGTCGCCTCCAACCTCGATTGCCGGACGGCCGGGACGTACCGGGCCAAGATGCTCACCGTTGAGCACGCCGGGCGAGTCGAAAACGCAGTGGTCGACGTGGCGGTCACCAGTGGAGATCGGGTGGGCTCCGGCGCGGTCTGGGAGATGGACTCGGTGTTGGAGTTGTTTCTCTGCTTCGCCGAACCGGGAGCCATCGGCCTGTCGGCCGTGGGTGCCGCCGTACAACCAACAACCCGCCGATTACCCACCGGTCTCAACATCCGATTAGGCGGAACCGGCGACGAAAGCGATCCGAGTAAACCAGGTTCGGGTGAGCGAAGCCCGGAACAGTCAAGCCATGAGGAACGAGTGAAGGCCCCGATCGGACCGGGCCTTGTAGCCGACGTCACCATCAAATCGGTCGAGCGGCTGGAACCCGATGCGCCGGTTGAGGTTCGATCACCGGCCGGTGTCATCGCCGTGGACGGCGAGCGCTTCTTCCGTTTCGATTCCGGCGACCGTCCAGTGGTCACATTGAGCGGTGCCGGACCAGTAGTAACCGACGTTCCAGCCGTGATCCACTTCGCAGCGACCAACGGGTTGTTCAACTCACCGAGCACGGCTGCCCATGTGGCCAACCCCGCTCACGACGCAGAACCGAAATCAGAAACCAAACCAGAAACCAGAAAGAGGTAGAGACCATGACATCACTCGATCGGCTTGCCATGTACACCGAGATGGTGCGCATCCGGCAGTACGAGACTCGGATACTGCAGGAGTATCACGGCGACAAGACACCAGCCTGGGATATCGGTGCCGGCCTGATTCCCGGCGAGATGCATCTCTCTGCCGGACAGGAACCGGCCGCGGTTGGCGTGTGCGCCCACCTCAAAAAGGGCGACGCCATCACCGCACCCCACCGACCACACCACTTTGCTTTGGCCCACGGCGTCGACATGAACGCCATGACGGCCGAAATCTACGGACGCACCACCGGCCTATGCAAGGGCAAGGGTGGCCACATGCACCTGTTCGACCCGGAGAACCATTTCTCGTGTTCGGGGATCATCGCCCAGGGCTACCCGGTTGCGTGCGGTCAAGCGTTGGCCATGAAGCGCAAAGGTACCGACAACGTGACGGTGGCGGTCGCCGGTGAAGGCGCCGCCAACCAGGGTGCGTTCCACGAGTCACTCAACTTGGCCGCTGTGTGGAATCTGCCGGTCATCTTTGTCATTGAGGACAACGACTGGGCCATCTCCGTGCCCAGGGAGGCGTCCACCGCCAACACGTCCAATGCTGATCGTGCTGCCGGCTACGGCATTCCCGGTGTGCGGGTCGAAGACAACGACGTCGAAGCGGTCTTCGAAGCGGCCGGTGCCGCCGTCGATCGGGCCCGATCCGGCGAAGGGCCGAGCCTTATCGAGGTTCATACTCTGCGCCTCCTCGGCCACTTCGAAGGTGACGCTCAGGCGTACCGACCCGACTTGGAAACCGTCGACGAACGCGATCCGATCCCTCGCTACGCCGCCTCTCTGATGGAGGCCGGCGAGCTGACCGAAGCCCAAGCCGACGACATCAAAGCGGCGGCCGACGCCGAAGTCGACGCCGCCATTCAGTTCGCCGTCGACAGCCCTATCCCTACCCCCGAAGACGCTCTCCAGCACGTCTTCGCCTGATCGCCCCGAGGAGAATCACATGACTACAACAGAAAACCCAACTCGCCGCATCACTACGGCAAAGGCCATGGCCGAAGCGATCGGCTTGGAAATGCAGGCCGATCCCAACGTGTTCGTCATGGGTGAAGACGTCGGTGCCTACGGCGGCATTTTCGGATCAACCACCGACTTGTTCGCAGAGTTCGGCGCTGACCGCGTGATCGATACACCAATTTCCGAAACCGGTTTCATCGGTGCCGGGATCGGTGCTGCCGTCGAAGGGCTACGACCGGTCGTCGAGCTAATGTTCGTCGACTTCTACGGCGTTTGCATGGACCAGATCAGCAACCACATGGCCAAGATTCACTACGAGTCCGGCGGCGCGGTCAAGGTGCCGATGGTGTTGATGGCAGCCACCGGCGGCGGCTACTCCGACGCCGCCCAGCACTCACAGTGCCTGTGGGGGACGTTCGCTCACCTTCCCGGGATGAAGGTGGTTGTGCCGTCCAACCCCTATGACGCCAAAGGCCTGATGGCCTCAGCCATCCAAGACGACAACCCAGTCATCTACCTGTTCCACAAGGGCGCCCAAGGTCTGGTGTGGATGGAAAAGAACCCCAGGTCGATCGCGGACGTTCCCGAGGAAGCGTTCACTGTTCCGATTGGCGAGGCGGCCATTGCCCGCGAGGGATCCGACGTCTCGATCGTGACCCTTTCACTTTCGGTCCAGCACAGCCTTGACGTGGCCGAGCAACTTGAAGGCGAAGGCATCAGCGTCGAGGTCGTCGACCTGCGAAGCCTTGTGCCCCTCGACCGTCAAACCGTGCTGGAGTCGGTGGCCAAGACCGGCAAACTTCTGGTCGTCGACGAGGACTACAAGAGCTTCGGTCTGTCAGGCGAAATCGCGGCCGTCGTGGCCGAGACCGACCCGACGATGCTGACCAAGCCGGTGTCTCGCCTGGCTGTACCGGACGTTCCGATTCCCTACGCCCGAACGCTGGAGTACGCCATCCTTCCGACTCGGGAGAAGATCGCTGCAGCAGTCAAGGACTTGATGGCGTGATTACTGATGTGCCGTTCCCGGTGATGTCGGAGGACGATCCGTCGGCCGAAGGCGTGGTCGGAACCTGGTTCGTCAATCACGGCGAACCGGTGACCGCCGGCCAGGTGATCGCCGAGGTACAGGTCGAAAAGGTTTCCCAGGATGTCGAAGCCCCTCTAGCCGGAGTCATGTATCAGTACGTGGCCGAAGGGGTCGGCATCGCTCAGGGGGCTCCATTGGCCCGAATCGACTCGTGAGAAAACCCGTAACCAAACGAAGTGAAACAGAAAGGACAGACATATGGTTTGCTATTCCGTTCTTGAGGTGACCCCGACGGACGATGCATGGATACCCGGCTACCTAGAACCGGTAGCCGAGATCATCATCAAACACGGTGGCCGCTATCTGGCCCGCACTGCTAGTCACGAACGTCTCGAAGGCGAAGGTGACGAAGTCGCACTGCGGGTCATTCTCGAATGGCCGTCATCAGCAGAGGCAAAGGCGTTTGTGAACGACCCTGACTATGCGCCGTACCTGGCGGCTCGCCATGCCGGTTCGGTCAGCCATCACGTCATCATCGAAGGCAAAGACGACCTGGCGTAGTTATCAGCCATTGGCCTTGCCCGAGCCGACAGGTTCGGGCAAGGTTTTGCTGTTTTGCCATGGCGACACCGCTCGCCTTCGTACCGGGTTCCGTGGTTACGAACCACCCCCGATATCGGAGGTTGGCTCGACCTCCACTCCGCTTTGGTTGAGCCAATCCTCAACCGAAATCTCACCCGGAGCGCCCAGCGAACGTACGATGCCATGGTAAATGGTGACGCCAGCTCCAGCCGGAACCACCCCTGAGAAAATCATCAGGGTGGCCACGACGACCACGCCGAGAACCTGCGCGAGTTTACCTTTTGCCCATTTCATGATCAGTTGCCTGCCCTTGTCCACTCAAACCTGGATGCTGGCCGAAGCGTAAACGGCAGGTCGCACAAAGGTCGCACGGAACTCTCGACCAACGTCGGATAGTCCGGCTCTGATCTTGCATCAGGTATCGGAGCGTCCATGAGTTCGGCAATGGCAGCACTGGTTTCGGCGTCATCGAGCGCGGCATCAAGCGAATCTGAGAATATGGCATG
>CALJMD010000363.1 GCA_937981915.1 uncultured Acidimicrobiales bacterium | reverse complement strand
GGCCCGGGCGAGGTGCGTGACTCCATCAGCGGTGCCGCCCACATGTGCTTGGCCAGTGCGGAGCGCATCGATCGGCATCGCACCAGGATGGCCGATTTCCAGTCGAGCTCTTCCGGCGGGAGGTCGACCTCAGCGAACACGGCGTCGACCATCCCGTCGATAATCGCCTCTTTGCTCGGGACGTGGTGGTAGATGGTCATCGGCTTGGCGTCGATTTCGTCCGCAAGCTTGCGGATGGTCAGCGCGTCTACGCCGATCCGGTCGGCTAGCCGCACCGCTCCTTCGATGACCCGTTCCGGGGTCAGTGTTGTCGCCATTGTCACTCCATTGGGTCAAAGCGCTTGACTTCGTACTTAGTACGATTATAGTTCATCGTACTAAGTACGATCCAGTCTTTGAAGGGAATACTCATGGCCACATCAACAGCCACCGCTGCTGCAAGCGCATCGAGCATCGCTGCTGCCGCCAGTCACCAACGTCGCAACTCGACAACAGCGCCGCAGATGCGGGCGGTCACTCAGAACAAGTACGGCGATAGCTCCGTGCTAACGATCAGCGACGTCGCCCGGCCTGAGATCAGCAGCGATGAGGTGCTCATCGAGGTGCACGCCGCAGGCCTCGATCGGGGCACCGAACACCTCATGACCGGCCTGCCGTTGCTCGTGCGTCTCGCCGGTTTCGGTGTTCTCCGGCCAAAGCAGCCTGTACTCGGCCTTGATGTGGCCGGAGTTGTTGTTGCCGTGGGGGAAAGCGTCACACGCTTCAACATTGGTGATGAGGTCTTCGGAATCGCAAGCGGCTCGTTCGCCGAGTTTGCAGCGGCATCAGCGGAGAAGCTGGCGTTGAAGCCGGCCAACATTACGTTTGAACAGGCCGCCGTCCCGACGGTGTCAGGCATTACTGCGCTCCAGGCCTTGACCGATGTCGGACGCATCGAAGCGGGCCAACGGGTCCTTGTCGTTGGCGCCTCTGGTGGCGTGGGCTCCTTCGCCGTCCAGTTGGCTGTTGCGCTCGGTGCCACCGTCGACGGTGTTGCCGGAACCGGCAACCTCAAGCTCGTAACGTCGCTCGGTTCCGAGGCCGTCTACGACCATCGTTCAACCGACATCGCCGACATCTCCTCTCGCTACGACCTGATTCTCGACGTTGGCGGCCGCAACCCGGTGGGCAAACTCCGCAGCCTCCTGACCTCAGAGGGGACGCTGGTCATCGTCGGAGGCGAGGACGGCAACCGGCTCACCGGCGGCATCGGTCGACAAGTTGGTGCCGTTGCGCTTTCACCATTCGTCGGTCACCGTCTGACCGGCGTCATCAGTACCGAGCACTACTCATTTATCGAACGGCTGGCCGAGTACTTGGAAGCAGGATCTGTGGTGCCCGCTATCGGCGCCCGGTTCACGCTGGATCGAGCAATCGACGCTGTTCGTCTCATGGAGACCGGTGGCGTCGCCGGCAAGACAGCCATCGTCGTCAAGGCCGACCACGCCAACTAACCCAACGACCATTCGTTGAAAGGAACTGCTATGACCACGACATTGACCCCAACGAAACCGCTAGGTCCAGCATCGGCCCTCGACGGCTTGGCCAACAAGGGCCATGTGGCCAGCCAAGGTTCGATCAGCCGACAGCGAGCGGCCCTGATCGCCGGTATCGGCTACGTGTTGCTGTTCGGACTGGCCATCTTCGCCAACTTCTTCGTCCGAGAGGGCCTAGTCGTGGCTGATGACGCCGCAGTAACGGCGGCAAACATCACCGAGTCCAACACGCTGTTTCGCTTCGGGCTGCTTGCGTTCATCGCAATCTTCCTTCTCGACATTGTTGTGGCATGGGCACTCCACATCGTGTTCAGGAGCACTCACCAAGATCTCTCCCTATTCGCAGCGTGGTCCAGGCTGGTCTACACCGTGTTCCTCGGCGTCGCCGCCATCTTCCTCTTCCAGGCGCTGGCGTTCTATGACGCCACCGGCGTTGCCGAACGCAATGATCAAGCCCTCATCGGGTTCGAGCTCTTCAACGCCACCTGGCTCATCGGGCTCGCCGCATTTGGGCTTCACCTCATCGTCCTCGGAACGCTTGTCACCAAATCAACCGAGACACCGCGCTGGCTGGGCTACGCCATGGTCATTGCCGGAATCGCCTACATCGTCGACACCACGGCGTACACCGTTCTGGTCGACTACGCCGATTACGCCGACACCTTCCTCGTGATGGTGGCCGTGCCGTCGGTAATCGCCGAAGGGTGGTTCGGTCTTTGGCTCCTCACGAGAGCGAGCCGTTCATTGGGCAGTTGATCGCAGATCACCAAACGCTCACGGGCCGCATGCCATCGTTGCCCGGCCTAGTGTGCCGCGTCGTTTGCTGGCGTTAAGTTCTTGCCGTTGACGTAGGCGACATAGAGTCGGTGCAAGCCCATCAAGATCGGGCCCACTCCTAACCACCACTCCACCGCAACGCTGGCAGCGAGGCCGATCAGGACAAGAATGACCCCCAGGCGGAAGTTTGGATCGGTCGCCATCGCTATCCCCTTGAAGTTGGCGGCTGCCTCGAAGTTAGCGCATCCGGGGCGTCTACCTCATTCAGCTACGGCTTCCGTCGCGCCAAAGGTCGTTGACGAACGAGGTCGTCGGCCTATATCTTCATATATGTGCAGATGTCAGAGGTATCCGGATTGGATGCGTGTGCGATCGAGGCGACCGACCCAGCACGGGTAGCCGTCGTTGCCGAGTCGCTGATCGATGTAGATGTGGCGTCTGATCTGGCGGAGTTGTTCCGGTTGCTGGGTGACCCCACCCGGGTGCGGATTTTGTATGCGTTGTTGGAGGCGGGGGAGCTATGTGTGTGCGATCTGGCTGCCGTGGTGGGCACGTCGGAGACGAAAGTGTCACAAGCGCTGCGGTTACTGCGGGGAGCGGGCGCAGTCCGGAACCGTCGTGATGGCCGCAACGTCTACTATCGGCTCGATGACGCCCACGTCCGCATGCTTCTCGACGTCTCTCGTGAACATATCTCCCACAAGCAAGAGGATCAATGATGGGTGGTGATCACGATCACGGAACCGGGCTGGCTCGGGCCGGAGAACGTCACCGGGGCCGGCTGTTGGCCGCCTTCTTCATCATCGGCGGATTCTTCATCGTGGAGGCCGTCGCCGGATTCCTGACGAACTCGCTTGCCTTGCTGTCCGATGCCGGGCACATGCTTACCGACGTGATCGGCCTCGGCATGGCGCTGGCGGCTATCCAGTTGGCGTCACGTTTCGAGGCTCGTCCCGCCACTGTTCGGTCGAGCCACACGTTCGGCCTGTACCGGTTGGAAATCCTGGCCGCATTCGTCAATGCGTTGCTGTTGTTCGGCGTGGCGATTTGGGTGCTGGTCGAGGCTGGTCGCCGTCTCTTCGACGAGCCCGAGGTACTTGGGGTGCCGATGCTGATCGTCGCTGTCCTTGGCCTAGTCGCAAACCTGGTGGCGTTCGCGTTGTTGCGAGAAGGTTCGAAGGAATCGTTGAACATCGAGGGCGCATATCTAGAGGTATTGGCCGACACGGTCGGGTCGGTCGGCGTGATCATTGCTGCGATCTTGTTGGAGGTCTTTGGTTGGGCGTGGGTAGATCCCGTAATCGGCGCCCTAATCGGGCTATGGATCCTGCCCCGCACATGGCGCCTGGGACGCCGCGCCGTGCGCGTGTTGTTGCAGGCCGCGCCGGAGCACGTGGATCTCGATGCGCTGGCGGTCGGCCTGGAATCGATTGACGGGGTGATCGAGGTGCACGACCTGCACGTCTGGACGTTGACCTCGGAGATGGATGCCGCATCAGCCCATCTGGTAACCGTTGACGGCGCTGATGGCCACGGGGTGCTCGACCAGGCCCGCCATCTACTCAATCATGAGTACGGGATCGCCCACGGTACATTCCAGGTCGAGCCCGGCAGCCACGTTGGGTGCGAAGAGGTGACGTGGTGAATAGAGCGCAGGCCGACCGGGCACCGCAACTGTTGCCGCCCGCGAACGCGACGTGGTGGGTTTGGCCGGACGCGGGCTTTCCAACGATGAGATCGCCAGCTCGGGTGGTCTCGGCGACCTATGTTTGTTGACGATATTTCCGGGCGTCATCGGCGTCGAGCGTTGCCAGCTGCTCTTCGTAGAGGCGTTCACGCTCCGCTCGGCGTGGATGATTGATGCCGGCCCCGACGACGGTCTCACCTTTGTCGCGTACGATGTAGCGGCTCAGTCGCTGGGCGTGGGG
>CALJMD010000362.1 GCA_937981915.1 uncultured Acidimicrobiales bacterium | reverse complement strand
AGAGGATCATCCTCGATCGGATTCAGCAGTGCATCGCGAATAGCGGCGTCCGGGTCTTTGATGCCCACCAAGGGCTCACCCGGGTAGATGACCCTGCTGCGGCCGACGGGTAGCTTCTCAAGCCGAAAACCCTCGCCGTGGTGGAAGAGGATCGGCGGCGTCCGACGATCGACCTCAAGCACGAACCCGGGACGGGGATTAGCTCTGGTTTGTTCGCTCACGTACGCACTGTGCTTTCTGTGCTCATTAGTTCTTGTGCTCGCATGGTTACTTGCGGCTTCGTCTTGCTGCGGGCAGAGGACCGAGCGGCAGCGCTTTGTCGGTGCCGCCTTCTGCCTTTGACCAGTACTCGATCAGCCAACCGCGTTTGGCCGACATCGAGGCCAGTCTCGATTCCGGGTTGACGGCCACAGGAAATCCTACGGCGTCGAGCAGCGGTAGATCCGACGACGAGTCGGCGTAGGCCACTGACTCGGCCAGGTCGAGGCCGTGCGCTTCGGCGTAGTCTCGTAGCGCTTGGGCTCGGACCTCGCCGGTCGGCGGCACTGCGAGTAGTTCGCCGGTATAGCGCCCGTCACGCTGTGACATTTCGGCGCAGATGACATCGTCGAAGAGAGGGCCCAGCGGTTTGACCACTACGTCGAGGGCGCCGGTAATGAGGACGGTGCGGTGTCCGAGGCGACGGTGTTCGCGTACTCGTCGCAGGGCGGCCGGAAAGGCTTTGGTCAAGATGTGATCGGCCAGAAGTTGTGGACCGAGAACGTCGAGGTCGTCAACCGGAGCGCCCTCGTAGCGGCGGTAGAAGTGACGTAGGAAGTCGGTGCGGTCTCGACGGTCGAGAGCGAGCAATCCCGGTCCCTCCGCCAGTGTCTTGAGCGTGAATCGCATCCGGTCTCGGGGTCCGAGTTGCCGGGTGGCCAGCCAGGCGTAGCTGAAAACCACGTTGGAGGCGATGATCGTGTTCTCCAAGTCGAAGGCGGCCAGCTGACGTTCAGGGGCGAGGACTCGCGAGCGTAGGCGCTTGGTCCGCTGATCAGGGTCGCTTCGTTCTCCGGTTGTTTTGACCCTGGCGTGTTCGACCACCGAGGGAAGGTGGACGTTTTGAACGTAGTGATCCCAGTCGACGACTCGTGGGTCGCATCCGAAGTCTCGCTGATCGCTTTCGTCCAGCGACTGGTGAAGCTTGATGAGGTTTTCCACGCCGTAGAGGGCTTCGCATTCGGCGTATGCCCCGTAGATTTTCACGTAGCCAACGGCACGTGACACCTGCTCTTTGCGGTCTTCGACCTCGGCGGTGATCATGGCTTGACGGCCCCGGAGCGGCAACATTTTCAACGCCCGGTCGGCCCGGCCCAAGTTCTTTTCGACACGGTCCAGCTGACGTTCGACCGCTCCTCGCCCGGGGAACGACCATTCAGGGACCGCTATCGGCTGTCCTTTGCGGTCGTAGAGCGGGTTGTCGGTGAACCAGCCTGACACCAGATCGACCAGGTGGCGGTAACGCAGTGGGTTGGCGGTTCCCGAGGCCACCTGTGTGACGTCGATGATGTCGTCGCCGGCGTGGCCTCGTGCGGCAACTGCGATGATGGAGTGAACGACGAGGTCGACAGGAATGACGTCGATGACGCCTTCTGGTACTCCCGGGAACTCTTTCAGTAACCCGCGGGCGTAGCTGATGATGATGGGCTCCGCCATCCGGAAGCCTTTGATCCAGCCGGCGAACGGTTCGCTCCAGGCTGATTCGATGATGCTGGGGCGAACGATGGAAACAGGAATGTCGCCTTTGCTCTCGTCCAGGGCTCGTTCGCCTAGAGCCTTCGTGTAGGCGTAGGCGTCGGGCCATCCCAGTGACGCAGCGCGGGCTCGGCCGGCTTCGACAAGTTGATCGGAGACCCAGCGACTCCGAAGCTGTTCGGTTTTGGCCGCCAGCAGTGGTGTTCCTGCGGCGCCCAGTTCGTATCGGGCTTGCCTGCGGAACTCTTCAAGTTGCTCAGAGGTGCGCGACAGTGCGTCGAAGTCGGCCCTGGAGCGTCGGGCAGCGGTAACTTCGCTGCGCCAATCGACATCAATGTGAAAAGGGCTGTCGGAGAGGAGTTGTTCGGGAGCGTGCCCTCGACGGTTTCCGGCCACGTAACAGGTGGAGACGGCCACGAGGTGCGGTTTGACGCCCAGGTCGCTGAGTGTCTCAACAATTCGGGTCGGTCCTAGAAGGTTTACTTCGACGGCGCCGTCGAGTGGAGCGTCGAAGCTGACGGTGGCCGCCGAGTGGATGACGATATCGCACTTTGCCATCTCGGCTCGCCCCTCGTCGTCGAGGCCCAGACCGTCTCGGGAGATGTCTCCTTGGATGACGGTGACGCGCCGGTCGATTTCATCCCAGAATTCTTCTTTGCCTCGATCTTCCAGCAATCGGCCGAAGGCATCGTTGCGAAAAATCTCCCTCCGGGCCCGCTGTGACGGTGTCGATCGTCGCCCGGCTCTCACCAGGAGAACGATGTGGCAGTCGGGTGCGCCGCGAAGCAGACGTTCGACCAATGCCGTGCCCAAGAACCCTGTGGCTCCCGTAACGGCTATGCGTTTCCCGGCCAGCTGGTCGGCAATCATCGAGTCCTCCGGTCCGGGCAGGTTGGGTAACACCGAGGTTGGGCGAACGCAGTCACTGAAATCTGTCTAGCGCCTTGCGAGCAATCTGTCTACCATTTGGTAAGTGGATACCAAGGATCGGGTTCTGAATCAAGCGACCTTGGCGTTCGCCGAGCGTGGAGTAGACGGTACCTCGCTCGACGACCTAGCCCAGCGCCTTGGTTTGACCAAACAGACGATTCTCTACCATTTCGGTTCAAAAAGTAGGCTAATCGAATCAGTTTTGTCTCGTTCGGCCCAGGATCTGATGAGCGTCCTGGTTGCGGCGGCCAAAGCGAGTGAGCCGGGTTGGCCTGCAATCGAGGCGGTGGTGCGCGCCAGCTTTGAGTTGGCGATTCGACGGCCGGAACTTATCGGTGTCCTCCGTGAAACGTCGCGGCTGGGACCTCCGTGGTCCGAAGGGGTGGTCGAGGAGCTTCGCCCGACCCTGGCTGATGCTGAAGCCGCCTTGCGCAGCTACATGGACGATGGTCTGTTGTCACGTCATGATCCGCGGGTGATCTTGTTGTCCTCCTACGCCGTGGTGGCCGGGTCGGTAACCGAAACCGAGGTTCTGCGGGCCCTGGATCTTCGACTGGACTTGAGGGCGGCGGCAACCTTGCGCCGGACGCTGTTATCTTTTCTTGAGGCGGCTCTGCTAGGGCCTGAAGCGAAGGTGGCTTCGACAGAATCCGGCAGCAGTCGTGCAACTGCATAGGTGGCAGGCAACGTAAGGACAAGTTGTGGCGGTTATTTGGAGAGAAGCCGGTATGAGAGCGCGGCAAAAAACTGCTCTGTTTCGTGAGACGACCGCACATCGACGAACCCACGCGGGATCTCACGGTCTTGCAGTAGTACCTTGGAGTCCTGTGATTTCGACAATCGCGTGTAGTGTCCCGACGGTGAATAGACGTCGTCTAGCCCCCGTTGGGCTTTTCGTGTGTTTCGCAGTTCTTGCGTTGACGCCGCAGGCCGCCATCGGGCAAGACAGCGAGTCGCTGGCGTGCGACGTAGATGTGGTCGACACCAGTGGTTCGCTGAACGTCGCTGACGTTGAAGATGTGATCGCCAACGTCGTTCCGTCTGAGGCTCGCGTCATTGTGCGATCGTACGAGTCGGTGGAAGACGCCGATTTGGTCGCCGTGGTCGATGATCTCATCGGCTCCTGTTACTCCGACGGTGGAACCACCGATCCTGAGGTGATCATCCTGGGGTTGTCGATTAGTGATCGACTGTCCGATGTGGTTGTCGGGGATCGCTGGCTGACCGCCGTTGGCGACGTCAATGCGATTCGTGAAGACGTGATGGGTTCGCGCTTCGCCGAGGGTGAGTACACCGCAGGTATGACCGACGCTGTGACCATCATCGGGTCAAGGATCAGCGCTGAAGTGGGCGATGTGACGTCGACTTCTGATCCCGATGTCGATGAAAACGTTGAAGAATCCGTCTCCGATGGCGCTGCGAGTGCCGAGAGCGACGGAGACGGCGGCGGGTTGTCGCCGCTGCTCGCTCTAGCGGGCGTTGCCGTTGTCGGGGGAGGGGCCGGAGCGTTCGCCGTTGGTTCTCGGCGTCGACGCCTAGGCCAGACCCGCCGTGAACTGGAAGGTTCCCTGGTGGGCCCGACCGGTCGACTTGGCTCGGTGCGGGAGCGTCACGAGCGTGTGCTGCTGCAGTCCGACGTGTGGGACAAAGTGGTTGAAGGCACGTCTCAGGTCAAACTCAAGTCGCTGAGAACTGAAGCGGTTGAAGCGGCCAACAGCACCGACGCAGTGGCCTCGGTTCTCAATCAGCTGTTGCCCGGCGGACCCGGTGGAGCCGACTTTCAATCGGCGGAGAGCGCCAAGACACAGGTCGTAAATCTGTCGAGGGCTCTTGACTTCCAAGATGAGACGCTCGACCACTTGGTTGGCTTTGGGGCTCATCTCGATCACCTTCGAGTGGCCGTGCCGTCCAAGAAAGAGCTCCTCGACGGTGAGTTGGATGGGGCTCGTGATTTGGCCGAGCAACGATCAGAACAGGGATGGGCCGTTTCCGGTCAGATGCAGAAGCTCGAGTTGATCGGCGCTGATCTTGAAGGTCTGAACTTCGAGGGCCTGGCGCTCGACTGGCTGCAATTGTCCGATCGAGTTGAAGCTGTTGAGGCCGACCTGTTTGCGGCCGGACACTATCTTCAAGCCTTGCCTTCCCGGGTCGAGAGCCTGAAGAAGTGGAGCGAAGAACTTCAAGCGGCGACCGAACTCGAGTCTGCTCGATCTGAGGATGTGCGGCGTCGCTTCGGCAACGTTGCCGCTCTTCACGCTCGAGATTCGTGGGAGTGGGCGGCCGAACACCCGGAGCGAGCCGTTCGTGAACTCCACCAAGGCGAACAGATTCGCACGGTGATGATGCCCGAATCACTGGAAACGCAGCAGTTCGATGAGGCCGGACGGCACCTTGAGCAGGCCGGTCTGCATGTGATCGCCGCTGATGACTTCCTTGATCAGGTCGAGGACCTCATGGTTGATCTCGACAAAGCCCAAGTGGAAGCCCCGCTGCTCATCGATCAGGGCAAAGAAATTCTGGTTGACCTGGCTGACTTTGTCGCCAACCACCAACTCGATCTTGATGACGCCACTAAGCGTGCACCCGACGAGCTACGGCTGACAATCGCCAGCATGGAAGCCGAGCTTCGACAGGTGAAGCCAAACTTCCTTCGTGTAGCCGAAACGGCCTATCGCACAAACCGTCAGATGGATGAGCTGTTGGTGGCAGCTCAAGATCAACATTCAAGAATGCAGGCGCTCCGACGCGAAGCTCAACGAGAGGTTGCTCGCGCCGAGCGAGCTATTGCCCGGGCCAAACGGGCACTCGGCTGGGAACTCATCCAATCAAGCGCGGGTTCGACTCTCGACCGTCTGGAAGAGTCGCTGGCAAACTTGCCGTCGACTCCTGAAGCACAGATCCAACACGCTGAGCGCATTGCCGACACCGCTCTGGCGGTGCAGGAACGAATAATTGCTCGACGCCGTCGATCGGGGACCTGGATTGTGATTGGCGGCGGTGGCGGCTCGGGATCTTGGGGCAGCCCGGGCGGAGGCTTTGGCGGAGGACTGGGTGGTGGTGGCGGCTCACTCGGAGGTGGCTTCGGAGGTGGCGGCGGCTCGTTCGGCGGAGGGTTCGGCGGCGGCGGGCATACCTTCGGTGGTGGGCGGAGCAGCGGCGGTTTCTAGCCGCTCGACCCGATGACCTGGTAAGTCGAGAGTGGTTTAGGCCCGGGCCGTGGTTCGCTTGGAACCGCGGCGTTGGTGCCGTTCGATGGCGAGGTCGACGAGGCGATCGATGAGCTTGCTGTAGGAGAGCCCGCTCGCTTCCCAGAGTTTCGGGTACATGGAGATCGGGGTGAAGCCGGGAATGGTGTTTAGCTCGTTGATGAGGGCGCCTCGTCCGTTCTCCTCGTAGAGGAAGTCAGCACGGGCTAGGCCTTCGACCCGCAGGCAGCGGAACGCCTGCTTCGCCAACTCCTGGAGTTCGGCGGCAACACCGTCGGGTAGTTCGGCCGGGATAATGAGCTCAGCGGCGCCGTCGTGGTATTTGTCTTCGTAGTCGTAGAAATCGGCGCCTGGAACAATCTCGCCCGGTACAGAGACGTCAAGGTCGCTGTTGCCGAGGACCGAAAGTTCGATTTCTCGGGCGTCCACGGCCTCTTCGACCACGAGGACTTCGTCGTAGCGCAACGCCGTCGACAGGGCGGCTTCAAGTTCTTCTCGGGTTGAAGCTTTACTCACCCCGACCGACGAGCCCATGTTTGCCGGCTTGACGAAACAGGGCAGACCGAGGTCGGCCTCGATCTCATCGAGCACTGTGTCTCGCGCGGTGGTGACGTCGTGTTCGTTGAAGGCTTTCCATTTGGTCTGAGGCAACTTGTGAGCGTCCAAAACGGTCTTGGCCATGGCCTTGTCCATGGTCACCGCCGAGCCCAGCACCCCTGCCCCGACATAGGCAACGTTGGCCAGTTCGCATAGCCCCTGGATGGTCCCGTCTTCCCCCATCGGGCCATGTAGCAGCGGAAGCACGACCAGTTGCTGGCTGTCGTCGTCGGCTTGTGCGGTCAACTGCCGGGCACCCAGGTGAGTTGCCGCCCCCACCGGTTCCAGCGCTTTCACTTCGGCGCCCGGTTCGAGTTCGGCTAGCCCGTCCACCGACACAAACTGGCCGTCTCTAGTGATTCCGACGGTCTCGATTTCGTATCGGCTTCGGTCGGCGGCAGCCAACACGTGGGCCGCTGTCATACAGGAAACGTCGTGCTCGGCTGACTGACCGCCGAACAGAACCAGGAGTCGTATGGGGCGTTGGTTTGTGACCACGAGTTCAGACTAATAGTCGACGCTGCCGACATGGGGTCAATGGCATCCAATCACTACCGAACGCCAGCCGATAGGTGGATTTCCGCCTTTGCCCGCCGGGTCCGAGCTATCACTGCGACGTTGAGCTAGACAATAGCCATGCGCTTCTCTGTTGGTGAGCTTGTTGATGCCATGGGTGGTCACCTGGACCACGGCGACGTCGATGTTGACGTCGAAGGTGCCGGTATTGACAGCCGCGAATTGCAGGCTGGTTCGGTGTTCTTTGCCTTGGTAGCCGAGCGTGACGGACATGACTTCGTTCCCGCAGCTGCTGCCGCTGGGGCGGGCGCCGTGGTGGTGAGCCGCCCGCTGACCGTAGATGAACGGCAGGGTTTGCCTGTTGGGGTCGCCGTTGTTCGAGTTGACGACACCGAAAAAGCATTGGCCGCGCTCGGGCGGGCCGCTCGCAGCCGGATCGATGGACCGGTCATTGGTATTACGGGGAGTGTCGGCAAGACGTCGGTCAAGGATTTGACGAAGGCGGCCTGCACGGGACCGACTTTCGGGTCGGTTTGGGCGGCGGACAAGTCGTTTAACAATGAGATCGGGGTTCCGCTGACGCTCATCAACAGCCCTGACGACGTCCAACTCGTGGTTGTCGAAATGGGGGCCCGGGGAATTGGGCACATCAAGTACCTGTGCGAAGTGGCCAGACCGACAATCGGTGTAGTGACCACGGTTGCCCTTGTCCACTCCGAGTTGTTCGGGTCGATTGAAGAGGTGGCCCGAGGTAAGGGTGAACTCATCGAGTCGTTGCCGACGGACGGCGCAGCGGTGTTGAACGCCGACAACGCTCATGTGAGCGCCATGGCCGAACGTACCAGTGCATCGGTACTCACCTTTGGTGAGAGCGAGGACGGTGAGCCGACATTTACTGTGAGCGACATTCAGCTGGACGCCGAGCTCAAGCCGACTTTTGTCGTCACCTTCGAGGGCCAGTCAAATCACGTCAGCCTTGAGGCTCGTGGTGCACACATGGCGGTCAACGCCACGACCGCGATTGCTGCAGCTGTTGCCGCCGGCGTTGCCTTCGAAGACGCTTGTCGCCAAGTGGCCGCCGGTGGCTTGTCACCGTGGAGAATGGAGGTCTCTCGAACGCCAACCGGGGGAGTGGTGATCAACGACGCCTACAACGCCAATCCCACCTCCATGCGCGCCGCTCTTGAAGCGTTGATTGCGCTACCGGCTGCTCGCCGAGTGGCCGTTGTCGGCGAGATGGCGGAGCTTGGCACCGAAGGAGAGCGTGAGCACCTGGCCATTAGCCAGGAGGCGGTTGATGCGGGAATCGAAGTGATTGCGGTGGCATCACCGGCCTACGGTCCGCTCGTACGCCATGTTGACGACCTTGACCAGGCAGCTGAGTTGGTAGGCGTGGTAGGCGACGACACCGCGGTTGTTATCAAAGCCAGTCGGGTCGCCGAGCTGGAACGCCTGGCCGCCAAGCTGGTCGGTCAGTAATAGGGCGCAGCTTCAGGCCACTAGACTGCGGGCCGATGGAACTCTCTCACTGGGTGCAAGGTGCACGACTTCGGACGCTCCCGGCTGCTGTGGCTCCGGTGGCGGTGGGAACCGCAGCGGTCACCCAGGTTGCCGGCGCCTCAATCATCTGGTGGCGGGCGGCAATGGCGCTTCTCGTTTCGTTGGCGCTGCAGGTGGCGACGAACTTCGTCAACGACTACGCAGACGGCGATCGCGGCACCGACAGTGATCGCCTCGGGCCACCCCGTCTTGTCGGGGCCGGAACGGTCTCATCGAACGAGGTCAAAAAGGCGGCGATGGTCAGCTTCGGCGTTGCCGGAGTGGCCGGACTGGCGTTGGCCTGGGCGGTCGGCCCTGAGCTGCTCGTGGTGGGAGCGGTGTCGATGTTGGCCGGTTGGGCCTACACCGGTGGGCCACGACCGTACGGCTACCACGGCTTAGGTGAGCTCTTTGTCTTCATCTTCTTTGGCGTGGTGGCGACGGTCGGATCCACCTATGTCCACACCGAGTCGATCTCTGGTTTCAGTCTGCTGGCGTCTGTACCGGTCGGTTTGTTGGCCGTAGCGTTGTTGGTGATCAACAACCTGCGAGACATTCCCACCGACAAGCCCTCCGGCAAGCGAACGTTGGCGGTGCGCATGGGTGACCGGGCGACCCGCCTGTTCTACGTCGGGCTGCTGGTGGGGGCGACGGTCTTCATCGTGGCGTGTGCGTTGTCCGCCCCGATGTCGTTCATTGCTTTGCCTGGCGTGGCGTTGGCCGCCGAGCCAGCCCGATCGGTGCTCGGTGGAGCAGTGGGGCGCAACTTGATCTCGGCGCTGGCCATGACCGGCCGGGCTCAGATGGTGACCGGCGCGCTGCTGGCGGCTGGCATCTTTTTGTCGTAGACCGGCATCTTCTTGTTGCAGAACGCTGGCCGTCGGCTCAATAAGCCGGATCGACACCAATTTGAGATAAAGCGCCTTCGATATCCGCCGAATGCTATTCAGTGGCGAACAAAAGTGGAGAAGTGGAGGCGTCGGCGGATTCTGCCGACCCCGCATGCGCAATTGAACAGTGGACGCAGCACATCGGGATTCGCGAGGTGCTGCGATTCCTGATCTTGCTCTGGGCTGGCCCGGCGGC
>CALJMD010000361.1 GCA_937981915.1 uncultured Acidimicrobiales bacterium | reverse complement strand
GCCAAGACCAACCCGGGAGTGGGTGGAGAAATCCAGATCACTGACGCAATGGTGTCACTGCTCGATCGAGAGAAGCTCCTTGGCTTCACCTTTTCCGAAGGACGTTTCGATACCGGCAAGAAGATCGACTACCTGCGTGCCGTCGTCGAAATGGCCCTGGAACGCGACGACCTCGGCCAAGAGTTCCGGCAAATCTTGACCGAGATCGCCAAGCGCGAGAACCTCTGCTAATCGCATTCGGCGCCGGTCGGTCGGAACAGGCCGGTCGGCGTCGCATCCAGCCTCTCAGTCGGTACGTTTTTCCGGCCGGACGGCAAGTACGATTGCGTCATGATCGCGCTTGAAGAAGCACAGGCCCGGGTAAACCGTCAGCTGTCCGTTCTGGACGAAGCCGCCATCGACCTTCGAGACGCCGTTGGTCACGTGCTGGCCAAGACGATCATCTCGACCGAGGCAATCCCCCCATTCGCCAATACCGCGATGGACGGATTTGCGGTTCGGGCCGCCGACACGGTCGGGGCAACCAAAGATGACCCGGTGTCACTTCCCGTAGTAGCCACGATTGCCGCAGGCGCGGTATCCAATCGGACGCTTCAGCCGGGCGAGGCGATGCGGATAATGACCGGTGCGCCTCTTCCCCCTGGATCGGACGCAGTGGTGATGGTCGAGTTGACCCGCCCTAACGGCTTCGATGTTGATGTGATGGCCGAAGTACCAAGCGGGAATCATGTTCGCCCAGCCGGTGACGACATCGCCGAGGGGATCGAAGTCTTCCACCCGGGGACGTTGCTTACCCCCGGACATATTGGCGTCCTGGCCAGCCTCGGTCGTCAGCGGGTGACGGTCTTTAGGCGGCCTCGAGTCGGAGTAATGTCCACGGGCGACGAACTGGTTGACGGGTCGGAGCCGTTGAAACCCGGCCAAATTCGTGACAGCAACCGTGTGATGCTTCTCAGCCTGATTGAACAAGCCGGTTTGGAACCCTTCGATCTCGGAATGGTCCGAGACGACGAGGCATCGCTTGAGAGTGCGCTGATGGCGGGCGTTGAGCGCTGCGACGCAGTCATTACTTCTGGCGGGGTAAGCATGGGCGACTTCGACTACGTGAAGGCAGTGCTGACCAGGCTGGGCGACTTCTCCTGGATGCAGGTGGCAATCAAACCGGCAAAGCCGTTTGTCTTCGGCGTGCTCAAAGGAGTCCCGATCTTCGGTTTGCCGGGCAACCCGGTGTCATCCATGGTTAGTTTCGAACTTTTCGCCCGACCGGCTCTGCGCCGCATGATGGGTCGCCTGGATGCCGAACGACCGAGGGTGCGGGCGGTCTCGACTGAGCCGCTGCATCGCCACCAGGACGGCAAAACCCACTTTCTTCGTGTGTTAGCCCAGAAGTCGGCCGATGGGTGGACGGCTCGATCCGCCGGGGGACAGGGTTCACACCAGCTGCTGGCGATGGCGACAGCCAACGGGCTGGCGGTCGTGCCCGACGGTGACGGTGTTGCCGCCGGCGATGCGGTCGACGTTATTCTCTTAGACTGACCGCATTTCTTGGACTAACGCTGGCCTGTGTGACCTATAGGCCCGGTCTCTGACGCCTCTATCCAGCCGACGGGCCGCTACTCTGATTTAATGGCAGGGCTCGTAGACCAATTCGGCCGGACTCACACCGATCTGCGGATCTCGGTGACCGACCGGTGCAACTTTCGATGTCAGTACTGCATGCCGTCCGAGGGGATGGTGTGGCTTGATCGCTCGGATCTGCTGAGCTTCGAAGAGATTGCCCGAGTGGCTCGAATCCTGGTGGAACAAGCCGGTGTGAAGTCGATCCGGTTGACCGGTGGTGAACCCACGGTACGAGCTCGCCTCTCTCAGCTGGTAGCGGAGCTGGCCCAATTGGACGTCGACCTTTCGATGACCACCAACGGGGCGACCCTTCCGCTTGTCGCTGACGATCTCCGCTCCGCCGGCCTGAAGCGGATCAACATCAGTCTCGACACCCTCGATCGGCAGCGATTCATCGACCTGACGCGCCGCGATGAACTCGAGCAAGTGCTGGTAGGCATCGACGCCGCTGTGGCAGCAGGATTTGACCCGGTAAAGGTCAATGCGGTGCTGATGCGCGGTATCAACGACGACGAGATCATTCCGTTCCTCGAACTTGGACGAAGCAAAGGCGTAACCGTTCGATTCATCGAGTTCATGCCACTCGATGCTCAAGGCGAATGGTCCGAGGACACGGTCGTGGGCTATGACGAGATCTTGAACGTTGCATCCGAGCGGTTCGAGTTCGACGCCGTTACTCGGGGCTCAAGCCCGGCCGAACGGTTTGTCTACCGTGACGGCGGCGGTGAGTTCGGTGTGATCGCGTCGGTGTCCGAGCCGTTCTGCGAGAGCTGTGACCGTATTCGTTTGACCGCTGATGGACAGCTTCGCAACTGCTTGTTTGCGTTGGAACATGTTGACCTTCGAGCCTTGCTGCGTGGTGATGCAGACGACGAGACAATCTTGAAGGCCGTCGCCGGTGAAGTTGACCGCAAATGGGCCGGTCACGCCATTGGGCAGGTTCACTTCCTGCGTCCGTCGAAGTCGATGAGCCAACTGGGCGGCTGAAGAACCACCATTCCAGTCGTTTAGGTACTAAGTTGGCTGGTGTGGCTGAGCGAGAACTAACACACCTCGATCCTCTCGGGCGTGCCCGAATGGTCGACGTAACCCCCAAGGATCCGACCTACCGACGAGCTGTCGCTCGCGGAAGGGTGTACATGGAGCCCGAAACCACGGCCCTAGTGGCTCGCGGTGCGATTACTAAGGGTGATGTGTTGGCCGTAGCCAGGGTCGCCGGTATCCAGGCGGCTAAGCGAACGTCGGACCTGCTTCCGCTCTGTCATTCGGTGATGATCGGCTCGGTCATCGTCAACTTCGATATTCAAGACAACTTCATTGAAGTTGAGTGCTCGGTTGACACGGTGGACCGCACCGGTGTCGAGATGGAGGCACTCACTGCCTGCTCAATCTCCGCACTGACGATCTACGACATGTGCAAGTCCGCTGACAAGACAATGGTTATTGGCGATGTGACGCTCTGGGAGAAGACCGGCGGCCGCTCGGGAACGTACCGACGTTCCTCGGAGACCGGTGGTGGTGGCCGGAGCGGTTCGATGTGACGTTGGCCTGGTGGCAGCTCGCCGCCCTGGCCCTCATGGTGATGGTGATCGGCAACCTTCTCGTTGTCGCGAACCGAAATGGATGGACGTACGTGACCCAGCGTTGCCGTGAGCTGTGGTGGAGCCGCCCTCGGCCCCTGGCCGCCTGGCGCTCTCAGGATCTGTGGCAACGCCGTCGACAGACGCTCATCGGACTTTGCGTGGCCGCATTGGTGTCGATGCTGTTGGCTATCGCCCTTCGAGGCCTTTTCGTGCCGGTCTTCGTGATGATGCTGGTCTTGGCGTTGTTGTCGGTTGTCTTTGCCATGGTGAGGGGTGCTGTCGAGCTGCGTCGGGGCCCACAAACGGTCGCCCATCAACTTGCGGAGCTAGGACCTGATGTCGACCTTCGCACCGGTCCCTATGCCGAGACCGGGATCTTTGCCGACGACGATGCAGTCCCGAAGATCCAGTTGGGGCCGGTTGATAGTCCACCCCTGTCGATTGACAGCGATGAGACGCCGCTGATGTTCCAGCCGTTGGGAATAGACCCGGCTCCGCCACCCGAGCGGTCCGGTCCTCAAGCGTCGCCCGAACCGCCGCAGGGACCGCTGTCGGAAGCGGGCAACGTTGACCAAGACGAGAATCGACCGGGGTCGAGTGCGCAACCGACGGATGTGAGGCCATCATTTTCTGCCGCGCCGGAGGCCGGGCGATACCAGGCGTCGGCTCGGGCCCGATATCGAAAGCGGCGCACGGCTCGCCCGATCTACATTGAGTCGACGTTGGACGACAGCGCCGTCGATGGTGAGCTCGGTGGAGGCACCGGCAAGGCGGTCGGTGACCAGTAATTATCACCCGTCCGGCACGATGATCAGCCGATAGTATGGTGTGGTCTTGTTGGGGCTGTAGCTCAGCTGGCTAGAGCGCCTCGGTCGCATCGAGGAGGCCAGGGGTTCGACTCCCCTCAGCTCCACAACAAGAGGCCCGTGATTTCGTGTCTTTTGCCCATTTCCATCCGCAAGCTAGGTCGGTTGGCCCGGGTGTCACGGTGGCGGCCTTGCTCGCATTGCGCAGGTCCAGCCGCTGATAACCTGAGGTTGTACGGTGTCTGCGCGCAGCGCAGCAGTGCTCCAATTGTCGCCTGACTGGCGTGAACAAGGACGTTTTTGACTATGAGTGTTGCCATCGTGTCCGGTTCGGCGGGCCTGATCGGATCGGAGGCCAGTCGGCACTTCGCCTCGCAGGGACTGACCGTTGTCGGAATCGACAACGACATGCGCAAAGAGTTCTTCGGAGACGAAGCGTCGACCCGCTGGCAGCAACAGCAGCTCGAAACCGAACTCGGAGACAACTACGTTCACGTCGACGGCGACATTCGCGACGTTGACCTGATCGACAATCTGTACTCGAAGTACGGCTCCGACATTTCGTTGACGGTGCATACGGCTGCTCAGCCCTCCCATGATTGGGCTGCATCGGCTCCACAGGTTGACTTCACCGTGAACGCCAATGGCACGTTGAACCTGCTTGAGTCCACACGCAACCACGCACCCGATTCGGTGTTCATCTTTACGTCGACCAACAAGGTGTACGGCGACACTCCTAACCGTCTGCCATTGCACGAGACTGAGACGCGGTGGGAGATCGATTCCGAGCACACGTACGTGAACGGCATCCGAGAAGACATGTCGATCGACGCCACCCTGCACAGTCTCTTCGGGGCCTCAAAGGTGGCCGCCGACGTGCTGGTCCAGGAGTACGGCCGCTACTTCGATATGAAGACGGCCTGCTTCCGCGGCGGCTGTTTGACCGGCCCGAATCACAGCGGCACTCAACTGCATGGATTCCTGGCGTATCTAATGAAGTGTGCGGCCACCGGTGCCCACTACACGGTCTTCGGGTACAACGGCAAGCAGGTCCGGGACAACATCCACAGTCACGATCTCATCCAGGCCTTTGACCACTTCTTCGGGAACCCCCGTTCCGGTGAGGTGTACAACATCGGTGGCGGTCGCTTCAGTCACTGTTCGATGCGTGAGGCCGTCGATATGTGTCAGGAGATCACGGGACGTGAGCTCAACCACACCTACACCGATGAGAACCGAGTCGGGGATCACATCTGGTACGTCTCCGATCTCGCCAAGTTCGAGGATCACTATCCGGAATGGAAGCTGACCCGCAACGTGGAAGACATCCTCAACGAGATTTTCGAGGCAAATCAGGAGCGATGGGCGAGCGAAGCCGTCTGAGGCCAGCGGACAGATCATGATTGACTTGGGTAAGAAGAACATTCTGGGTGTCCAGGTGGATGCTGTCGACTACGAAGCTGCGATACAACGAATCGTGGACGCCGCAGCGTCACGGGAGCCGCTTGCTGTGACGGCGACTGCCGTTCACGGACTGATGGAAGGGGCAACCGACCCGGAACATCAATATCGGTTGAACCATCTCGAACTGGTTGTCCCTGACGGGCAGCCGGTTCGTTGGGCACTGAACAAGTTCCATGATGCCGGATTGACCGATCGGGTTTACGGGCCGAATTTGATGCTGAAGACGTGCGCTGCGGCAGAGCAACACGACATTCCCATCTACCTCTTCGGCGGGACGATAGAGCTACTCGAACGACTGTCAGGCAAACTGACAGCTCAGTTCCCGGGCCTTCGAATCGCCCGACTCCGACCTTCGAAATTCCGAACAACGGATGAGGCCGAGAAGCAGGAGCTCATCGACGACATCGTTGCCAGCGGTGCCGGAATCACCATGGTCGGCCTGGGGTGCCCCCGCCAGGAGATCTGGGCCTACGAGTTCAAAGATCACATCAACATGCCAGTCCTAGCAGTCGGGGCGGCGTTCAACTTCCACGCCGGCGAGCTTGATCAGGCGCCGCCGATGTTGCAGAAGTACGGACTTGAGTGGGCATACCGGTTGGCCAAGGAGCCCAAGCGTCTTTGGCGCCGCTACCTACTTCTGAATCCGTACTATCTTCTGCTGTTGGCTAACCAACGCCTGAAGCTGCTGCCGAGCCGGTTCGACCCAGGTAAGGCCGTTGCCCCAAAGGGCGAAGTCCTCTACGGCTGACTTCCCGAGCCGTTGCTGCTGGGCCATTGCCGCCTAGACCGGGGTTTCCTTTTTGTGTTCGTCGATCATCGGCTTTTGGATGAGGCCCGCTGACGCCGGGCTGGGCAGTCCATCAACGGGCGGAGGTCCGGTATAGACGGTCTGAGGGACTGGTTGAAATACCGACTCGTCGAACAGCTCAACCGGCCCGAGAGTCGCTTCACCAGTGTTGACCCGTCCTCCTGCCATGATGATCTTGCGGAGCTCGTTTGAGGTGAAGGCAACGTAGACCATTGTGCGTACGTCGCGATCGGTGATGGGGCCTCCGGTGGTCAGCATTCCTTGGCGAATGAGGGTCTCGATGACCTTTCGTTCTCCACCGGCTATCGCGGCCGCAATACGGTCGTCTCGCGACGGTACCGACGGAGAGCCACCGGTAGAGGATCGTTCGGTTTGTTGCGGTGGCCTGGCCTGACTAGCCGCGGCAGTGGTGGAGGAGCCGATGGCCGGTACAGGGGTAGCGCCGGATCCCGTCAAGGTATCGCTTGGGGTTTGAGAGGCGTCAGCTGCAGGAGGGTGGTCATGGAGCGTCGGCAAGCTCGGAGCACTCACCTGCCCGGTGGGTTCCGACTGCTCGGGCTCGGCAGGTTGTTTGGGGGCGGCCGGTAGTTCGTCGGTGATCGGTTCTCGCAAATCGATCACCGGTGTGTGCACCGGGCCGGCGTAGGAGGCGGTTGTGCGAGCCAGGTCGATAATCGACGGGGTGTCCTCAATCGTCGACGCGTCAATTTGTACGAGCGGCTTCGTGACGTCCTCTGTTATCGGTAGACCCGTGCGGACAACCTCAGGCGACTCGTCGATCACCACCGTTGTCGGCTGTACGTCGTCTTCAGGCTCAGGTGTTTGGCCTTGGGTCGCAGTCGTCGGATTGAGCGGTAGGCCCGGCACCGGGCGTGTCTCTGCCAGCGCAGAAGCGGCAAGGGTCTCGACGCCTGCAGTGTCTGTTGATCGTTCGGCCGCGATAGGAGTTGCCGGCCAGTTAGCGGCAGGCGTTTCAAGTCCGCCCTCGTAGTTGTGGGCGCCTACAGCGACATAAACGGCGGCGTCATCTGGCTGATCGCCGTTGGCGATTTCTGGCTTGGTTTCCACCACCGCGGCCTCGGAAAGGTCAACGGCGCTAACCGGTGTTTCGAGTGGTTGGTCCGTCAGGCGGGTGAGATCGATGTCATCAGTTTTGATCTCATTGGACATGGGCTCGGCGAACAGTGGGGCTTCGGTCTCATCACCGGCTGCGGTGGGGGAGACGAGGCGTGCCGTCGTCGTTGGCTGGGGTTGCCGGACCGGGTGAGCGACGTCGATGGTGCGGGCGGCTGGCTGTAGGTCCCGATTGTCGGGGGGCATGTCTACCGTCAACACGGTCGATTCCAAGATCGAGGCGTTGGTTGGCAAGCTGGCAGGCTTCTTTGTCGGCGGGTGTTCGACGCTTCGACCGGGATCGAGCTCGGAGGCGGGCTGGGCCTTGAGCCGCAGATCGCTGATGACGTAGAGGGCCAGCGCTGCGACGATGACCGCAGTCAGAAAGCGAACGATTAGTTGCTCGCCGCTGGCAAGTGCTCCTCCAATGATGACTCCCAGCGCCGCTAGGGCGGCGAGAGCGAAAATGCCCGACACGATACGTTTGACCATATTGTTGCCTCCGAAATTCAGAATAGTCTGAATGAAAGGCAAATACGCATCTTGTTTTTGGGTAAATAATGGAGGCGATTATTATCTATATATAGACAATAATGTCAAGCGTCCAACACCACTGGTGATGCTTGTGGGTCAACCATCGGCGGCTCGGAGGACCAGGGGAAGTTGATCCAGCTGTCCGTGCGCCGCCAGACGAAGTCGCACTTCACTAGCGAGTGAGGCTTCTCGTACAGCACGGCCGTCCGGCTCTCGGCCACCACTTCTTGACAGAATTCGTGGACCACCTTGAGCGTATGTCCTGTGTCGGCGACGTCGTCAGCGACAAGAATCTTGGCATCGGTCAGATCGATCTTGTCGAGATACGGGGGGAGCATTACCGGCACATCGAGCCGCTTGTCGACGCCGGAATAGAACTCCAGATTCATGACATAGAGGTTCTTGACCGACAAGGCGTACCCGAGAGAACCTGCGACAAAAAGTCCGCCGCGGGCGATTGCGAGAACCAGGTCCGGGCGGAATCCACTATCGGCGACACTCTGGGCCAGACTGCGCGCCGCGATGCCGTAGGTCTCCCAATCGAGCACTTCGCGTTCCGCCGAGCTTTCGGTCATCAACGTCTCCTTCTGGCCTGAACTGCCTGTCAGTCTTTTGTCTAGTCCGTAAAGCCCATAGCCACAACCGGAGTGATGCCTAGGGTCGTTGTGAATGTTGTGTTGTGCCTCGTACGGTAAGGAGTTCGATCGGTCAGTGTCCTGGGGGGCAGGCGGTCGTTCCGCACCGAGACGATGGAGGGGTTGTCGCTGTGCGGTCTCCATTTGATGTAAGGATCTTCCAGAATGTGGCAGAGCGCTGCTGAAGTTGGGCGGATTTTCAGGGTGGTACAATATGCTTGAACAGGCATTTGTGGTTGCTCGACTTGTGAACTCTGATTCCGGTGCAGTGTCTCGGTTTCCAGCGGAAGAACTCCAGTCGGGCAGAGCATCTCGACCGGCTGAACAAGGAGCCCACTGAAGTCCTCATGAGCGTTGTATCGCCACGCGGTGCTGAAGGACTGAGCCGCTTTCGCCTGCTGCTCGGATTTGCCGTGTTTGTTTGGGCGGCAACGGCGTCGTTTGGGGCCGTTGGCCAAGAGGACACATCATCCAGTACCAGCACGTCGTCTTCCGTCAGCACGACGGCGCCACCGGCGACTACCGAAGCGCCGGCCACCACCGCAGCGGGAGCCGAGACGTCGGTAGCCGAATCCTCTCCGACCTCGCAGGAGTCAACGCCCACGACTGTCGACAGCCGGGCGAAAGCCGAAGCGGTAGCCAACCTCAACCTGGCCAAGGCGGCAGACGTCGAAATCGCCAGGGAGCTGAACACCATTAACGGTGCCGCCAACAGCACGCTTGAAAAGATTGACGAAGCTCAAGCCAGGATTGACGAGGCTGACCGAGTGCTGCAGCGAACTGCTGAGGACCTCGGCTCCTCCGCCGGCCGGCAGGAAACGATCGAAGAAGAGTTGCGCCTCAAAGCCGTTGAAGGCTTCAAGACCAGGACGCTCGGAGCGCCGCAACCACTATTGACCGAAGCTGACCTGAATCGAGCCATTCGACGCAACGCGTTGTTGGCCCAAGCCAGCCTGTCGACGGCGGAGTTGCTCGAAGAGCTACGTGGCGTGCTCGAGGAGCGACAACTGGCCAATGCTCGGGCAAGTACCGCGAAGTCGGAGGCCGAAGCGGCTCAGATTGTCCTGCAGGCGGAGCTGGACGTCTACAAGGAACAGCAGGCTGCGCAGCTACAGCTCAAAGCGGAGGCCGAGCGTCGTATCGATCAGTGGGCCGGCGAATTGGCGGCCTACTCCAGGGAAGACGCCGCTGTTCAGCAGATCATCAGTAACAGCACGTCCAAAGCCGAGATTGACACCTCGATCAACAACCCGTCGTCCGCCTCACTGGCCGGTTTCCAGTGGCCTGTTGAGGCCAGGGTGACCAGCGAATTTGGTTACCGCATTCACCCGGTCTACGGCACTAGGCGACTGCACGCAGGTATCGACGTCGGTGCCCCAAGCGGTACACCGATCTATTCCGCCAACGACGGGATCGTCATCTTCGCCGGCGGTCGCGGTGGCTACGGCAGCACAGTTATTGTCGACCATGGTGGCGGGATCACGACGCTGTACGCCCACCAATCTCGGATTGGTACCAGCGAAGGTCAGTTGGTGGCTCGCGGTGACGTCGTAGGGTTTGTTGGCGCTACCGGCACGGCTACCGGCAACCACCTGCACTTCGAAGTTCGGGTTGACGGCTCACCGGTAAATCCTCGGAACTACCTGCCGTAGGGCATGGGCGACGAACGGTCGCCCACTACTCGGCCCGCACGCCGATGGTGTGCCATCCCGTAGCACCGTTTGGTGCGGGTGGGGCCAGGTCGGCAGTTTGGGTGTCGCCGCTACCGTCGGTCGCTCGAACGGCGAGGACGTGATCCCCGGGGGTCGGCGTCCATGAGACCATCCACTGCCGCCAGGCATCAGCGCCTAGTTCGTCGCTGAGCGTTGCCTCGACCCATTCGTTGTCGATACTGACTTCGACCTTGTCGACGCCGCGGTCGGGGGCCCAGGCGACACCGGCTATTGCCGTTGGCTGGCCGGCCACCAGCGTCTCCCGGCGGCGAGGCGTATCAATTCGCGATTGGGTCTTTACCGGACCGAGTTTCGACCAACCTCGCGGGATCCAGTACCCGTCGAAACCTTCGATTGTCGTCAGCTCAATGTCGGTAAGCCACTTGGTGGCGGAAACATAGCCGTAGAGCCCGGAGACCACGAGGCGGGCCGGGAAACCGTGCCGGACGGGGAGAGGCTCGCCGTTCATTGACACGGCGACAAGTGCGGTACGGCCATCGAAGACGGCCTCGGTCGGAAACCCGCACGTCCACCCGTCGATTGATCTACTGGCAACCTGAGTTGCCCCTTCCTGCACTCCGGCCTCTTCAAGCAGATCGACGAGCGGCACACCCTGCCAGATGGCGTTGCCAACCAAGCCACCGCCTACCTCGTTTGACACGCAAGAGAGGGTTACGGGGGCAACGGTCGTGGATCGCTCGAGTAGCTCGTCGTAGCTGATCTCAATCGGAGTATCGACCATCCCGCTGATACGGAGAGACCAGGTGGTCGGGTCGACCTGTGGCTTAACCAGGGCGGTGTCGATGAGATAGAACTCGCCGTCCTCAACCACCAGCGGTGTCAGCTCTTGTCCCACCCCGAGATCTGCTTCGGCGGCTGCATCGAGCCAGCCTTGAACTTCTTCGTCAACTTCGGGTTCCAAAGCGACTGATGTGCGGGCTTCCTGCACCGAGGATCGGGAACGAACGGAATTGGCCAATACGGCGGCACCAGCGGCGGTGGCCGAGACTCCACCGGCCCAGGTTAGAAACGAACGGCGGTTCACCTTGGGGTCGATCGGGTTCTCGATGGGCGTCGGGAGGTCGGCGCCTGTGGTTGGAGATGGAGACGGCACGGACGACCTGGGCACACGTCGGATGAGCGTGAGTAGCGCTGTGATGCCAACGGCGGTGGCAATTCCACCGGTGATCAATGCACCCGTGAGCGAGCCTTGGGCGTCTGTTGCGATAGCGATCGCTCCCAGCAGGCCGAAGGCGGCCAGGCCACCCACGGCCAGTTGAATGCGCCGCAGTGAGACGAGTCCGAGAATGGCGGCAAACACCACGGAGAGCACGACGGTGCCGACGATCAGGGCCGGCTTGTCGGCAAGGCCGAAGATTGACTTGCCCAATTCGACGAACCACGTGGGGGCTAGGTCGATTACCCGGTTGGCAACGGCAATGACCGGGCCTGGCTCAGGTGCTCGGAACGCGCCGATCAATTCGCCCGCCCCGAGCGCTGCCGCCCCGGCGGCGACGCCGCTTAGCGCCGCGAGAGCGCGCTGGCTCTGAGGACTCGACGGTGTAGCGTCGTGTGCGGCTGGTGCCGTTCCAGCTGGTTGTTCGTCGGTTGGCGTTTCGATCATGAGAGTTTGGCCCTTTGCCGGCGATCTAGTGTCAAGTTTGCTTGAGTCCAACCGTCCAAGCCACGACGTTGTGCGAACAAAACACAAAACTTTCTGTCCCTATGCGGAATTGGGCTTACGGGACACGGGTTGAGTGTTCTATGACAGATCGTCGCACTGTGTTTTGGCGCGCTTGCAACGTGAGCGCCGCGTCCCACCCGCCTCGACCGGAACGTGCCGGCCCTTCCGTTTGGCTTCGGGGTCTTGCAATTGCTGCTGTGCTCTCTCTGACGGCGGCGGCATGTGCCGAGGCCGAGACGGGCGCAGATCAGGTGGTCTCGTCCGGCGCGGCCGAGCCAGGTGAATCAGCTTCAAGCGAGGCGGGTTCAGATGACGAGGCGTCCACCAACTCAGATGATGGCGCCGCCGCCGACGCTCAGGCCGACACCGAAGTCAGTGATACCGAAGTCAGTGACACTGAAGCCGGTGATACCGAAGCGAGTGACACCGAGCCGGCGACAGACGAAGACGCCACACTTGCCGGTCCTCCACGGAGCGTCTTCCCTGATGTGGACGTGGTGGAGATTGCGTCCGGCCA
>CALJMD010000360.1 GCA_937981915.1 uncultured Acidimicrobiales bacterium | reverse complement strand
GGAAGCGAAAGGCATCCCTCAGACCCGGACTGGAATTCCATTCCAATGCGTTCGATCACCGGGTTGATGACATAACCGACAACACCGTCTCGACAATCGAACACAAACGCGCTCTCGGAACGGCCGATCTGGTTGGCGGCTAGACCGACACCGACCTCAATCGAGTACATCGTGTCAAACAGCTGATCGATCAACGCATCAACCGACTTGTCGAACACCGTGATGGGGGTAGCGGCCTGGCGGAGAATCGGATTGCCCCAGAGGGTGATCACCTTCGGGCTACGCCCCGGTAGAGAGAGTTTCTTGATCACAGTGTGAGAGCTTACAACCGTCGTCAGCGTCTGCGGGCCACAACCACGTGGTCGATTGCGCGAACGGGTATCTCCACACCATCTTCTCCCACCACCGAGAGGTCGCGGTAGACCACTTCGGAGCGGGTCACGTCGAGGCCGCAGGCCGACAGCAAGTCACGCAGTTCGTCGGATGTGGTCAACAGATCGGGGTTCTGCGGGCCGCCATGTCCGTGCTCGATGTTGGAACGGTCATGGCCCACGACCACCAACGCCCCGCCTACCGCCACCGCTTCAGCGCACCGGCGCAACAGCGGCTCGCGCTGATCGGGGCCCCAGTGCAGGTAAACGTGGGCCACCAAGTCCCACGCTTCAGCACCCATGTTCCACGTTTCAAGGTCGGCAATGTCCCAGGCGAGGTCGATTCCGCGCTCGGACGCTCCCACTCGACCTCGCTCAACGCCAACCGCGGAGAAATCAACTGCGGTCACGTCCCATCCTCGCTCGGCCAGCCAGACCGCGTTACGGCCCTCACCACAAGCAAGATCAACGGCCTTCCGACCGGACGGACCGTCACCGGTCTCCAAGGCAGTGGCTACTTCGGCGAAGAACCGATTGGGTTCGACGCTCCACTGGCGACCCTCGGCGTAGCGGCCATCCCAGTCAGACGCAGTCATGACTGTCGACCGCCCAACCTTATGGCCCGATTCTGTTGGTTCCGAATCGGTTGGCTTCGCATCTGTTGGTGCCGAATCTGCTGCCATGTCTGTCCTATACCGCGGCCAAACAAACGAATACGCCGTTGGTCAGCTCAATCTCAGTTCTGGTAGCCGTCGGGCACACACCGTCGCCGAGATGAGCCCCTATTACCTGACCATCAGCGGTAGCCGTGCAAGGCACCTCAAGCAGCGCCGGACCGGAGATGACGTCAACACAGTCGTTGGCCTCGATGCCAGACCCCAACGACGGTCCGATCATTGTGGTTGGCGGCGTACCTCGAACCTGATCACTGGCATAGGCAGTGAACACAAAGATCCCGATCAGCAGTGTCAGAACAGCCACAACTGGGAACACCCGGATGGCCACCGAGCTTCGGTTCGAAATCTCGTCAACTTGTGCTTGACGCCGGGCAGCCAGAAAATCTGGATCAAGCAGCCGAGGGTCAATTCGGGTGATGCCGTCGTCGACGCGGATTCCGCTCGACGGAGCATCGAACGAACGACCATCCAGTTCGCGGTCATAGCTCTGACGCCGCTCGCTGTCCCCCAGCGTCTCCCACGCCTGATTGACACGACGCATGGCCTGCTCGGCCCGCTCGGCGTCCTCGGCGCTTCGGCCTACGAAACGGTCGGGGTGCCACTTGCGGGCGGCGGCAACATAGGCACGGCGCACCTCGTCCTGGGGAACCCCTCGGGCAACACCGAGAATCTCGTAGTGCGTTCGGGTCTTGCCGGCCATCCAGATCAGCCTATCTTGCCGGTTGATTTCGTGACCGGCCGGAAGGCTCGAGACCGCCTACAAGTGTGTCGTGGACTTACTCAACTCTTCGAATACGACCAGCCAGATCGGCAGCCGTCGAAACCACCGGGGGCCAGTGGCCGACCGCCAAAGCGTAGGCGCTGGCCAACACACAGCCGATTACCGCCAAGCTACGAATCAGAGTGGACAACCCGAGAGCGGCGAAACCAAGCCACGACTCCGGCGTCCACGTCAACCAACCCACCGTCATTTCAAGGGCGATACAGAAGGCAAATCCGGCAAGTGGCTGAGCTGACTCCATCGAGGTGTGCAACAGCCATCGTGGAAGGCCGCAGCCAGCGACAAACGCGCATGCCGCCACCAGAATTCCGACATTGCCCTGCACGGCACCACCGACCAGCAGGAACGGAGCAAGTACGACCGAAGCAGCGAGCGCCGCTACATGGAGCCGCCAGCCTCCAAGCCCGTCGCCCAGTGCCTGCCGTGGCGGGAGAACAACGGCGGAACGCACCAGCCACATCGCCCCGACCAACAGCGTGAACACAGCAAGCGTGGCGAACAAGGACCGGCTGAAGATCATCGAGTCTTGAAAGCTGGCGAGCTGCGACTGTTGTCGAAGAAGTCCGGTCGATGCTACGAACATGGCAGCCGCCGGGCCAGCCCAGAGCAAGATCAGGAATCGCAGCACCTCGCGAATCCCGATGTGCTGCGTCCACTGTTCAATTGCGCATGCGGGGTCGGCAGAATCCGCCGACGCCTCCACTTCTCCACTTTTGTTCGCCACTGAA
>CALJMD010000359.1 GCA_937981915.1 uncultured Acidimicrobiales bacterium | reverse complement strand
CCGGGTCCGCTCGGTTCCGGCACCTCATATTTGTCGACCAGTCCGTCGACGAACGCCCGGTGTTCGTCGGGAATGTGAGCTTCGATGGCATCTCGACTGTTGTGTTCGGGCATGCCGTCGGGCAGGACCAAGTCAACCCCGAACGGTCGATCGCCGACCAGCGATCGGATTTGCTCCAGCTCGTCCGAGATCTCATGCGGGAACCGGCGAGTGGCCCCGTACACGCCGATACCGCCGGCATTGGTGATGGCAGCCACGGTTGCGATGTCGTGAGCGAATCCGAACACGGGGTGTTGGATGTTAAGCCGTCGGCACAGGTCAGTAGTCAGCACGCCCATCGCTCCATCCTGTCAGATCATTGGGTTGTCTGGGTAGGCGGCGAACTGGAGCGTGTCGGGAATCACTAACCCGAACTGTTAATCGGTTTCGCACCTTTGGCCGATTGGTAGGGTCGAAAGAGTGGTGAAACCTTGACAGCCGAAACACACGGCGCCCAAGACTCCAACGTCGAAGACTCAAGCGTCCAAGACCCCGGTGCCCAAGATCCTGATGTGGACAGGGAAACCGGCCCGCAGGTCATTCGACGACGCCTCAACGGGCTTCGCAACCTCGGTGGACCCGGTGGCACCGGACCGGCGGCAATGGTGCCGACCAGTCTTCGTCACGGCATGCGGGCACTCAAGCACCGCAACTTTCGCATGTTCTTCGTTGGAGCCCTCGTCTCCAACTCCGGTACCGGGCTGCAGAACCTCGCCATCCCCTTCGTTCTGTTCGAGCTGACCGGCCGCTCGTTCTGGGTTGGCCTTGCCGGTTTCGCCCAGTTCTTCCCCGCCTTCCTGCTCGGCCCCCTCGGTGGCAACCTGGCCGACCAGTATGACCGACGGAAAGTGCTGCTGTTCTCTCAGGCGTCGTTGGCCGTAGTCGCCGGACTGTTGTGGGGCAGCTGGACGCTCGGGTTCCGCAGCCCGACGTTGGTGCTGTCTTTTGTGGTGCTGACCGGAGTGTTCTCCGGTTTGATGATTCCGGCTTGGCAGGCCTTTGTGGCCGGGCTGGTCCCCAAGGAGGACCTGCCGTCCGCTATCACGTTGAACTCGACTCAGTTCAACGCATCACGAGCCATTGGGCCGGCTCTAGCCGGCATTCTGCTGGCCACTGTCGGGGCCGGTCCCGCCTTCCTACTCAACGCCCTGTCGTTCCTGGCTGTGATCGCCATGATCTGGGTTATCCGCCCGGCGCCAATGGAGCGGTCCGGCCAAGCCCCTGATGGAATCATCGATGGATTCCGTTCCGCCGTCGGCTACATCCGGCAGCGTCGAGGGATCATGATCGGCATCCTGTCGGCCATTCTGGTGGCCTTCTTCGGTAACCCGATTGTGCAGTTCACCGTGGTGTTCGCCGAAGAGGTCTATGAGGCCGGGCCTCGAGTGTTCGGGCTGCTGGCTGCCGCTGTCGGTGTCGGCGCAGTGATGATCGCCCCGTTGCTGTCAACGTGGGACGGTCGATTCAACCGTTCGTCAATGGTGCGTTGGGGTCTGCCGTTCTACGCTCTGGCCGTGATTGGCTTCGGGGCTGCGCCGTCGTGGCCGCTCGGGTTGGTGGCCTTGCTGTGTCTAGGTGCTGGCTTCCTCGTTGTAGTCGCCACCACCAACACTGCGGTGCAGGTGATCGTGGCCGACGAGATGCGAGGCCGGGTCATGTCCACCCGAATCATGGGGTTCACGTTGGCGTTCCCGGTCGGTTCCCTGATCCAAGGTGTTCTGGCCGATGCCATCGGTCCGCAGGCCACTGTGATCGGGGCGGGAGCCATCCTGTTGGTGATCGCCCTCGGCCTGGCGTCCCAGCCTCAGCTACTGGCCAACCTGGACCGGGTCGACGACACCCCGCACTAGCGGGCGACTAGAGTTTTTTCTGCAGCACCTTTAGATGGAGGTCAGTGATGTCGAGCGGTCCAAGTACTGGATTCACGGACTATTCCAAAGCGTTCACCGACCAGCCGGGCACCGTCGAGGACATCGACTTCGACAAACAGGTGAAGAAGCCGAAACAGATCGTGCCCGGCGAGCAGATCATCGAGGGTGTCACCCACGATTCGATTGCCGACTTCGTGGATGCCCGCGAGGCCCGACGCTCTTCCGCTGAGCCTCCGGTCGGGCTTTTCGCTCGCTTGCGTCGGCTCGTTGCCTTCAGGCGGTAGGAATGCCGGTCCAGCGTTCGACTTCGGCCGCCAGGTCGAGGCGTTCGGTAGTGGCCGAGTTGGCGAGCTCGCCCCACTCGTTGAGCGGGATCATCCACATCACCTCGAACTCGTTGCCGTCGGGGTCTTTGCCGTAGATGCTTTTAGTGGCGCCGTGGCTTGACTCCCCGGCGTAGGCGTCAAGGTCGATCAGGGTTTGTCGAGCGTCGGCGAGCTCGTCAACGGTGTTGACCTGCCAGGCCAGATGGTAGAGCCCGATGCCGGCGCCAGGCGGCTTGCGCACGTCGGGCCCGAGTCCGAACAGGCCCAGGTCGTGGTGGTTCGACCCATGCGTCAGCCGTAAGAACGCGGCGTGGGCTTGCGGAATCTGTGAGACGACTTCCATGTCCAGGGCCGACGTCCAGAACTCAACCGAACGGTCGATGTCGGAAACGAAGAGGACGGCGTGATTCAGGCGTCGAGCGGGGATGGCGGTCATGAAAGGGGCCTCTCAGTAAATGGGTGGTCGGTCAGCGGGTTATTCGACAACTTACTGACCCATCAATAGTTGATAATCTAATAGTTGACTCTACAACAATATGTGGCTAGTGTCTATTCCCGTGCCCGGGCTTCACGACGACATCTTCGACGAGCGAATAACGACCTTCGGGCGGCTTCACGAGGCCCACGCCAGGTTGCACCAGACGTTCGGGCGATCATTGGAGGAGGCTCACGGGCTGTCGAACGGATCGTTTGAGGCCTTGTTGCGCATCGGTCGGTCTCCTGACCAGCGGCTCATCATGCGCGAATTGGCGGAGCAGGTGGCCCTCACCACCGGCGGAGTCACCCGGCTGGTCGACCGGTTAGTTGAGGCGGGGTACGTGGAACGGTGTGGTGATCCAGCGGACCGACGGGTGAACTACATT
>CALJMD010000358.1 GCA_937981915.1 uncultured Acidimicrobiales bacterium | reverse complement strand
GCCGCTGAGCGGTCAGCGAGCACCACAGAATGCGGCGGATGAATCAGACCGGCCGGAATGGACATGTCGCCATCGAGTAACCGTTTGAGCATCGGCCCTTTCGAGGCTCCGCTGACCAGCCAAAGGATCATTCGCGATCGGTCCAGTACAGGTCGGGTAAGTGTGAGCCGTCGGGTGATAGACGACCCCGACTCGTACGGTTCGGTTAACGCCACGTAACGCCGGAGCTCACCGACAACAGGGTCACCGGGTAGCAGCGATGCCGTGTGTCCATCAGAGCCAAGCCCAAGATGGATGAGATCAAATACCGGCGGATCACCGGCAACATCAACGAGCTGTTGCAGAAAGTCACTCATGGGCCCGTCAGACTCATCGTCATCAGCGCTGTCTCCAGCCAAATACGAGTCGACCGGAAGTGGCAGCCAGCGTGCCCCCAGGTCTCCCAGTCGTTCGAACTGGGCGGCAAGATTGCGGGCCGAGTCGTCGGGGGGAACCACCCGCTCATCAGCCTGGCAGATGACAACGTCGGCCCACGGGACATCGAGATGGGCAAGTTCGGCGAAGACGTCCAACGGCGACGATCCGCCACTGAGCGCCATCAGACAGCGACCCCGGCGTTCAACGGCGTCCGTCATGGCAGCAGCCATCACCTCAGCGGCTCGCCGGGACCAAAGCTCGTCTTCTACCACGTCGAGTACGTGTCGCTGAGCGTTCATTTTCGTCCCACCGCCGTCCACCATGCCGCCGCGCCGGCTAGTGCGGCATCGTCGCCGAGCGCCGCCACCGCCAACTTGATTGGGCCGCCAGCGGCAGGTCCGTGCATCTCAAGCTGAGATCGGAGCACCGGTTCGACCAGATCGAAGTTGCGTCCTACTCCCCCGCCGACAACGACTATCTGTGGAGCGACCAGCCACGCCAGATTGGCAATACCAATTCCGACTGCGGTCAGCGCCCGGTTCCAGACCTGTGTTGCTACTTCGTCGCCTGATCGAACGCGATCAGCCAATTCAGCCCCTCGCTCCGACAACCCGGCGATCGAAGCTTGACGTTCTATGGCGGTACCGGACCCCAGATCCTCGACGGTGGCTCGCACACCGGCGGCCGCGTCGGACCAGTCGATTACGGTGTGGCCGATTTCCCCGCCGGACAGCCGACCACGCACCAGGGTTCCGTCGACAACAACGCCAGCTCCCACACCGGTCGAGATTGTTACGTAGACCACATCGTGATACTCAGCACCGGCCCCGAACTTCGCCTCCCCGACAGCGGCGAGGTCGGCGTCATTGGCTAACGACGCAGGCAATCCGACCTGTGAAGCAATCCAGTCCTCATTGAGAAACCCAACCCACTGGGCTGGAAGATTGGGTGCGGTCTTTAGCTGCTCGGCACCATGGTCAACGATCCCGGGAAGACCAACAACTGCTCGATCAACGCTGTAGGAGTCGCCTACCTCCTCCACCGTCTTTAGGATCATCTCGGGAACAACAGTGGGATGCGGGTCGGTCGTCGGTGTGGGATTACGACGACGAGTGACGATAGTCCCGTCACTCGTCACCGCAGCGGCACGAATATGTGTTCCACCCAGATCAATGGCCACCGTCAACGGTTCAACAGTCATAGATCTCCCTCGCTTGACCCGTCTTTGAGTTGAGCGAGCTGCTCGTAGCCAGCACCCTCCGGGTACGCATTGACGGGCCGGGGTTGGTCAAGCACCGGCTGGACAATCTCCCACGCCACGTCAACCTGGTCGCCACGGGCGAACAACCGCCGGTCGCCTTCCATGGCGTCACCCAGAAGCCGGTGGTACGGACTGGGGCCGAACTCGATGCCGTCATGATCGACACACAACTCAAGCGATTCGCTGACCAGGTCCGATCCCGGAGCCTTGGCCTGCATCTCCAGTCCAATGACATCGTTGGGCTTCATTTGAAAACGAAGCCGGTTCGGAGGCGGCACGGTGTCGTGACCGCTGAACAGGGGGCGCGGGGGCGGGACAAACTCGACCACTGCTTCAGTCACCGTTCGGTCCAGGCCTTTGCCGGTTCGGATGCGCCATGGCACTCCAGCCCATCGCCAAGAATCGATTTCGAAGGAGAAGTCGATGTAGGTCTCAGTATCAGACCCTGCAGCGACACCATCTTCATCCAGATAGCCGTCGTACTGACCCCGCCAAACACCGGCCGGATCGAGTGGCGAAATTGAGCGGAGAACCTTCACGACCTCGTCTGACATCGAGTCGGCGTGGTCGGAGACCGGAGGTTCCATCGCTAGGAGGGCCACGATCTGCAGAAGATGGTTTTGGGCCACGTCTCGTAGCGCGCCGACTTCGTCGTAGAACTTGCCTCGACCCTCGACCCCGAAGTCCTCGGCCATGTTGATGGTCACTGAACGTACGTAGTGTCGGTTCCAAAGCGGCTCGAGAATGGAGTTGGCGAAGCGAAAGATCAAGATGTTGAGGACCGGTTCTTTGCCAAGGAAGTGGTCGATCCGGTAGATGCGGTCCTCTGGGTAGTGGCGTTTGACCGACTGGTCGAGCTCCCGCGACGACTCAAGGTCTCGACCAAACGGCTTTTCCAGGACAACTCGACCCCTGTTGAGACCGGTTGCCCCCAATCCATCGACCACGGTGGTGAACAGAAACGGCGGTATGGCCAGGTAACAAACCGGGCACGCAACATCGACCAACTTGTCGGCGACCCGTTTGAATGTCTCCGGTTCTCGATAGTCGCCGGCCACGTAATCCAGCCGGCCGGACAGTCGCTGCCAAATGTCGACATGCTCTGGCGCATCAACGTTGACGCCGGATTCGCTCAGCCCGGACCGCACTTCAGATAGAAGTCGTTCGAGATCCCACGGTGACGACGCAACGCCCACCACTGGACCGGACAGCATCTTCTCCGACTCCAACCGAAACAGTGCGGCGAACAGCTTACGCCGGGCGAGGTCGCCGGTGATACCGAACAACACCAAACCGTCGGAGGAGACGTCGTTGTCAACGCGTCCCAACGCTGTTCCCATCTGTTCGTGAGATGAATTTGTCGTCATAGCTTCGGTTCGGCCTCCACAAAGGGACAGGCGGCGACGATGAGTCGGCGGCGCTGTCTACAACCTACCCGAACCGCCCAGTGGGTCGTCCGATTCCGCAGGCACTCCGACCCGTCGAAGTACACTCAGCGGTGATGTCAAACCGCCAGGTCGTCGTTCTCGGGACCGCCAGTCAGGCTCCCACTCGTCACCGGGCCCACAACGGGTTCGTTGTCCGTTGGGACGACCAGCTGATTATGTTCGACCCTGGCGAAGGAACCCAGCGGCAGGCCATTCTGGGCGGCGTCTCGATTGCGCGACTCACCGCGGTGTGTATCACTCACTTTCACGGTGACCATTGCCTTGGACTTCCCGGCGTCATTCAGCGCCGAGCCCTCGATGCCCGATCGTCTGACGCCGGACTGGATGAGCTACCTGTCTTCTTTCCCGGTGACGGCCACCAGTACTTCGATCGACTCCGCTCCGCCACGGAGTTCCACGACACCAGCAGGGTCCGACCGGGCCCAATAGAGTCTGATGGCTTCGTCGCCACGCTTGGTGACCTGACGTTGACGGCCAGAGCGCTACGCCATCGCACCACCACCTACGGCTATCGGATCGATGAGCCCGCCCGACGCCGTTTCGACAAAGCGGAGCTCAAGCGGCTCGACATCACCGGGCCCGACGTGGGCCGACTGAAGCGCGACGGCTCTATCCAAACCAGCTCCGGTCGGGTTGATGTTGATGCCGTCTCCGAGATCGTTGACGGACAATCGCTGGCCTTTGTGATGGACACTGCAGCATGTGACGCAGCGGTGGAGCTTGCTCGCGATGTCGACTTGTTGATCTGCGAGTCCACGTACGTTGAATCGGAGTCACGGCTGGCCCGTGATTACCTACACCTGACGGCCGCCCAAGCGGCCACTATTGCCTCTGAAGCCGGCGCTCGACGGCTGGTTCTCGGGCACTTTTCCGCTCGGTATCCGGACAGCTCGGTGTTCGCCGCCGAAGCAGCGCCAATTCACTCCGACGTCGTGGTGGCGTCGGACTTGGCCGTCATCGACGTGCCATCTCGATAGCTCGCTCTACCTCGTCCGATCGACCCGCAGCCGACCAGTAGGCCCACCGAGCACAGCACCCCAAGCCACGAAAGCACTCCGAAGCCGCTGGCGGTGAAGACAAAGCCCGATGCCAGCGCCGCGGCGCCGCTAACGAAAGCTTTGACCAAATCACCGGCTCCCTGAGCGGCTACTCGTTCACCATCGCTCACCGACTCGGTCAGCAATGCGCTGGATCCCACCTCCCCAAAGCTCCAACCAAGTCCCAACAGGTAGAGCCCGGGGAACATTAGCGTGGAGGCCGCATCGCTGGCGAAAGCGGTAATGACCGTGGCCACGGCCAGAACCACACCGCCGACCGCGATCGACTGCACTCTTCCGTATTTGTCGGAGAACCAGCCAGCCAGCGGAGCGAAAGCGAACATCCCGGCGGTGTGCACCGATAACACCCAGCCGATGAGACCGATGGGTTTGTCGTGTTGATCCATGTGCACCGGCGTCATTGTCATCACCATGACCATTACCGCCTGCGAGATCACCAGTCCGGCTAGTGCAAGCGACGCCCGTCGGGACGAGGTTGCGGCCCGCAGGCCAACGGCCAGACTGGTCGCCCGCTTGCTCGGCACGGGTTGACCTTTAGTGCTGACCAGAAGTGGATCCGGCCGAAGAAAGACAAACAGTACGGCGGCGGCGAGAACAAAAAATCCGGTGGCGAAGATGAACGCCCCGACCAATTCATCCCAACCAAATGACGTCCCGACACCGGACGCCACGTCGGAGAGCATCGGGCCGCCTACCGCACCCGCCGTCGAGGCGAACACGACGTAGCTGATGGCCCGCCCGGTCTTGGCCGGTGGCGAAAGATCAGCAGCGGCGTAGCGAGCCAAGCCGGTCGAACCTTGACCGATTCCGAATAACACCAGCCCGACGAGGTAGACAACGAAGAACTCGATCTGCCCGCCGAAACCGGCGATGACAGCCCCGACGATTGCGGCCATGTAACCGAGGACTAAACCTGGACGGCGCCCACTGGCCGCCATTCTGGCGCTCAGCCACGACGAGCTCAATGCGGTACCGACAGTGATAGCGGCGCTGGCCGCCCCGGCCCATGCCGGTCCACCGAGAAGTCGTTGAGCCAGCAGTGTGACAACGACAAAGGCAATGGACATTGCAGCCCGCCCGGCCGCCGACGCAGCCGACAGCACCAGCAGCGTCTTTCGCTGTAGCGACGCTCGTTCGGCTTCGCTCAGGCCGCCTGGCGCTGATTGGAGGTCTTGTGTCATCGATCGATTGTGTCTGAATCGACGACCGGGACCCCCATCAGGGAGCATCTGAGTTGCGGCAATTCCGCAGATCGCGCCTCAGGCCGGGAAAATGGAAGAGACCGGGCCAGCCGCCGCAGGCTAACCCGGTCTCCCTCTCCCAATACCGTCAAACCCAACGACTAGTCGAGTGTGATCGGTTCATCATCGGCGCTTTTGGCCTTTGACTTTCCTTTGGCCTTCGCCGGCGCATCATCTTTTGCTGGATCTTTTGCCGAATCTTTCGCCGGCTCCTCGGCCACGAGATCAATCTCTTCAGACTCGTCGACGATAAGCCCGACTTCTCGAAGCACCCGATCCTGGATTTCCATCACCAGATCAGGATTCTCGATCAGGTAGTTCTTGACGTTCTCCCGACCTTGACCGATCTGTTCGCCCTCGTAGGTGTACCAGGCACCGGACTTCTTCACGATGTCCCTGTCGACCGCGATGTCAAGTAGCGAGCCTTCACGGCTGATGCCCTTGCCGTACATGATGTCGAACTCGGCCTGACGGAACGGCGGCGCAACCTTGTTCTTAACAACCTTGACCCTGGTGCGGTTACCTACCACCTCAGCGCCGTCTTTCAGTGACTCAATCCGGCGGATGTCGAGGCGAACCGAGCTGTAGAACTTCAGCGCTCGACCACCCGGCGTGGTCTCCGGCGAACCGAACATCACACCGATCTTTTCCCGCAGCTGGTTGATGAACACACAAATGGTGTCAGTCTTGTTCAGGTTGCCGGTGATCTTTCGTAGCGCTTGCGACATCAAGCGGGCTTGAAGACCCACGTGAGTGTCGCCCATTTCGCCCTCAATCTCCGCCCTGGGGGTCAGAGCGGCAACCGAGTCAATAACGATGACATCCATCGAACCCGATCGGACCAAGATGTCGGCGATCTCCAGCGCCTGTTCGCCGGTGTCCGGCTGGGAGATCAGAAGTTCGTCCACGTCAACGCCAATGGCAGAGGCGTAGACCGGGTCCATCGCATGCTCGGCGTCGATGTAGGCGCACACGCCACCATTACGCTGAGCTTCGGCCACAACATGCATGGCCAGTGTCGACTTACCCGACGATTCCGGTCCGTAGATCTCGACCACACGGCCTCTTGGCAGACCGCCGACGCCCAGAGCCAGATCGAGGGCAAGCGCACCAGTTGGAATGCTGGCGATCTCCATGTCGGTTTTGTCGCCCATCTTCATGACGGCGCCCTTACCGAATTGCTTCTCGATATTGCCCAGAGCGACGTCGAGTGCCTTGTTTTTCTCCACGAGAGTTCTCCTGTCAACCTCCGGTGTTCCCTACCTGAGGTCTTGTCTCACCGGGCTTGCGGGCCCGATGTTGTAGTTATGGTCTGGATCACGCTGTTCACGCGACGCCGGGGAAGTTATTAGCCGTCACCGTAGGCAACCGCTGTGACACTGAACTTGTGACACTGAACCGGGACACCGAACCTGAGAACGTTTGGGCTCAAGGCGGCGACACTCGAATTACATCTATGAAATATAGTCCAGGAAAGACTTTGCGAACAACTGTTCGGCCAAAGAAATTCTCGATGCAGCCGGCCACACGAGATGGCATGGCAAGACAGCGGTGGCCAATTATCCTTAGGCCCGGATGACTTCAGCAGGTACACAACCGACCAAGCGGTCGAAGTCGTCACCGGCGACCGAGAAACCTTGCATCAAACGAGCACATGCCTTGTTGCCGCGTCGACGGGCCTTCTTGACGGTGTTGGCCATCGGCCTCGCCACGCTCTTGGTCACCGCATGCGGTGACGCCCCGGAAGCTGAACTCTCTGTGGAGACACAGCTGGAGGCCCTGGCTGGCGAAGATCTAACGCCGGCCGAAATCGCCCGACAGGTCGAAATTGCAGGCACTCTCTGTGGTATGAGCGATGAGGTACTGGCCGCAATCTGGGATCAGCTCGGCGAGGAACAACTGGCCTTTCAGGACTTCGTCTTTGGAAGCCACTGCCCCGAGCGAAGCGTCACCTACGGCCTTGCCACCGGTCGGACATTGACCCCGGAGGCACGAGTCGCAGTGGCCGAACGTGACACCGACGACACAAGCGGAGCGTCATCCACTGTGGTCCTGCCCGAGACATCGTCTTCGACCTCGACACCCGACTCAACGACAACTACGTCGGCACTCGACCAGCCGGGACCGTCGATCTCGATCGACACCGACGGCTGAACATACAAACCGTTCACGGCTCAAAACCACGGAAATCTGAGTGAGCGCTCTCATTTCAGAGTACAACTGTGACAAGTTCGACGACGGAGAGGACACTGACCGGATATGGGCACCTCACAAACAAACCCCGATCCCTTCTCGGCGCCATTCGGTTCGCTGTTCGGCGATTCGATGACCATGGCGGTGTGGGCCGATGACGCCTACAGCTATCCGGGCCATGCAGTTGACCTACAGCCGATACCAATGCACCCGGGCGCGCATGCGCTGCACTATGCCAGCACCTGCTTCGAAGGTTTGAAGGCCCACCGGCAAGTCGACGGTTCGCTGGCCATCTTCCGATTGGACGACCATGTGAAGCGAATGCTTCAAAGCATTTCCCGACTTCGCATGACGCCGCCCGATGCCGAGCTGCTTCGAACGATGATTATCGACTCCGTCGAAGCGAACGCATCGTTCACGCCGGACGCTCCAGGGTCGTTGTATATCCGCCCCACCCTTATTGGAACGTTGGAAAACATTGGCGCCGCAGCCGCTCCCAGCGACTCCGGCCTGCTGTATGTGATCAACTCGCCGGTCGGCGATTACTTCGCCGGGGGCATACGTCCACTCAAGATCTACATCGAAACCGAGATTCCTCGAACGACACCGCAGTTCGGCATGATCAAGTCCGGGGCCAACTATGCAATGGCACTCGGACCGACGCTTGACGCCAAACGAGATCATGTGGCCGACCAGGTGCTGTTCGCCACCGGCGGTGACATCACCGAGACCGGTGCCTCAAACTTCTTCTTGGTGGACGACGATCGGGTTATCACCCGCAACCTCGACACCTCGTTCCTTCACGGCATCACCCGAGCGTCGGTTCTGACCATGGCCGCTGATATGGGATATCGGGTAGAGGAACGGGCCGTACCGATCGATGAGCTGAAGGCATGGGCGGAACACGGCGAAGCATTCCTGTCCGGTACCGCTGCCGTCATCGCTCCTGTTGGCACGGTCACCATCGCCGGGGAAACGTTGACGCTGGGCGACGGGCAATCGGGGGCCAATACCCTTCGACTCCGCCAAGCGTTGGTTGATGTTCAGCTCGGAGCGTCAAACGACGCCTACGGCTGGCGAACCACCGTCAACGGCTAGCCTTCCGGCTGGACTAGCTGGTCGAATCCTATTAGTCAGTGTCGGCCAGTCGTCGGCGCAGCAAGTCCAAGATCGAAATCGTGCTGAACTGGCGTATTCGCTCGCGGTCGCCCGGTAGCTGAAGCGTGCCCACCGCGTCGGTTGAACGCCCGGCGGCATCCAGACCAGCGATGGCGTAACAGACCGTGCCAACCGGCCGGCCCTCGGCTTCGTCGGGACCGGCCACGCCCGTTGTGGCAAGGCCGATGTCGGCACCCAGTCGCTGCCGGACACCTTCAGCCATGGCCAGCGCCGCTTCCTCGGTCACCACCGGTCCCTCAGCGACGCCGAGCACCGATGTCTTGACCTCGGGATGATAGGCGACCACTCCCCCGCGAAACACCTTGCTGGCGCCAGGAACGGCGCAGAGGCGTCCGGCAATGTAGCCACCCGTGACCGACTCGGCGACCGCCAACGACAGCCCTCGTTCGCCCAGAGCACGAATGACAACAGTTTCCATGTTGTCATCGTCTACGGCAAAGACGATCGGCCCGATCAGCTGTCGAAGCAACGCCTCTTCTTTGTCTAACATGTCCAGGGCTTCTGACTCGCCCGACGCGCTTACCGTCATCCTCACTTTGAGACCTTCGACGCCACTGGCCAGAAAGGCGATCGTGGGATTACCAAGCTCGTCCAGTTCTTCGATGCGTCCAGCCAACGTCTCGGCCAGCCCGGACTCCGATGCCCCCCACGTGCGCAGGACACGGGATCTGATGACCGATGGCCGACCGGACCGGGCCACAAGGTCGGGAATAACGGTTCCGTTGACCATTTCTTTCATTTCGTATGGCACACCGGGTACCGCGTAGATCACCCGATCGGTGCCGGCCTCGGCCGAGCCGTACTCGCCTTCGCCATTTCCCAGCGGCCCATCAGGCACAGGACAGACCAAACCGGGTGCCGTGCCAGGCTGTTGATCCATGATCCGAGACCCGGCCGGAACCATGGCCTGTCGAAGATTGTTTTCCGGCATCGTGCGCCCGCGGCTCGTGAACATGAGGCGGATCCGATCGGCGATTGCCTCATCGAGCTCCAGCTCGACGCCAAGCAGATCGGCGATGACGTCGCGGGTCAGATCATCTTGGGTCGGGCCGAGACCTCCACAGCAAATGACAGCATCGCTGCGATCCAGAGCCTGAGCCAGGACAGCCTGGATTCGAGCCGGATTGTCACCCACCTTTGTCTGATAATGCGAGTTCAAGCCGGCGGCCGCCAACTGCTGGCCGATCCACGACGAGTTGGTGTCGACGATCTGACCGAGCAACAGCTCGGTGCCTATTGCCACTACCTCTACCCTCATCGAACCTGTTCCCCTGTCACGCTTGACTCCTTCAGAATCCGTTTGCTTTCATTCAGTCGACCACGGCCCTCACCCGGCCTGGGAGATCTCGATTGAGGACAGCGCAGGTCGCAGGACAGACTCGATCAACGAGTCCCGCTCGTCCGGGGTGGAGACCATAATCACATAGATCAAGAGTTCACCCACCGGCCGCTGGAACCAGTCGACGACAACACCTGGACCGGTGGCTGAACGAATCATCCAGTCAGTAGACAACGGCGACGAATCACCCGATGCATCACCAAGCGAATCACCTAGCGGCTCGGACGGGCCAAGTTGAACGTCGTGAGAGTCCTCAATGAACTGCCCCAACGCCTCGCCCAGACGCTCATCGCCCGCCAGCTGGTGGAGCTGAACCGGGTCGAGGAACGACGATCGACGGTATTGGTCACCTTCGAGAACACCTACCGTCCAGGCATCGGGGCGCCTGGTTGTCACCTCGAGTCCTTGACTGATGAATGATGCGTCGACCAACTCGACCGAAGCGGCCGGAGCATCGATAAAGGCCCACTGTCGCTGGGACAGACAATCCGTGTCCAAGGCCTGCTGCGGGTCGGCTCCCAGTGACCCTTCAGGGTCGTTAAGGAACGCTGCGATCACCGACATGCCACAGGAGCTGCTCGATACTCCATGGGCATCGTGCGGGGCCACGACCAACAGTGAGTTGGCCAGGTCCTCCTCTGCCTCGACCGCCCACTGCACTGGTGTCACCGGGTCAAACTCTCCCGCTAGTAACAGTGTCGGGGCATCGCTCTCAACCGCCTCATTGGCCGATGCCGACTCCAGCCCGTTCTCGAAGGCCTCGCAGGTGGCGAAGGCATTCGATCCGACGTTGGAGGCCAAGTTGAACTCGGACCTCAAGCCAAACGGATCGGGAGGATCGACCACGGCCTCCGGGTCCGAGAAACCTACCTCTTCGCGACAGGTGATGGCGTAAAACATGCCATCGGTGAAGAACCGCTCTGTCGTTCTCTGCTGACTCAAGTACTCCTCGGCAACGTCAAGTTGCCCGGCCTCGAGGTCATCAACGAGTTCGGGGATGTCGGCAAAGGACTGCGGAGAGTAGAGGGATTGCGTAACCAAACCGACCAGGACATCGCCGGTTAAGTAGATCTCATCGGTCGAACCGTCGATCCAGTCCTCGACGGTTACTTGAATAGGTTCGACCTGCAGCCGCGAGGCCATATCGGCCAGCCGTTCTCCAAGGTCACCCGACGTCCGGCAACCGGGTTCGGCGGCGCACGCCTGAACGACCTTGCCGTAGGCATCAATGAAGGTTTGCGGATTCTCACGTACTGAATCGACCTCAGGCGGAAAGACCGAATCCAGCACCGCTGATCGCACCGAATCAGGATGCTGGCGCAGAACCTCTAAACCGAGTTTCGTGCCATACGAAACGCCTAGAAGTGAGACCTGCTCGTAACCTAGGGCCTGTCGAACGGCGTCAACGTCTCGAGCGTTGAATCTGGTGTTGAACGATGCCAACTCGACGCCATCGGACTGCAGCCGTTCACGGCATTGGGCCAGCGCCTCGTGAAACCGCTGATCGGCGACATCATCGGAGACAACGGGAATGTCTTCAAGTTCTCTAGCGGTGTCGGTTACCTCGGTGCACCGCAGTTGTGGCTCGGACAGTCCTGCCCCCCGTTGGTCGAAAACGACGACATCGCGAGTCACCAGTAGTGGATCCAGTAGGCCGGGGGCCGTGAACTGAAGGGCCTCCAGGGCATGACCTCCCGGGCCACCTTCGAGATAGATGACCGGCGTTGTGTCACCACCAATCGGAGCTGCAGCATCATCCGACTCGTCCGATTCAGTGCCGTCGGATTCAGCGTCGTTGGATTCAGTGCCGTTGGACTCAGTGTCCTCGCCGGTGGCGGCGGGAAAGACCGCAACAGCCAACGTTACGGTGCCGTCGCCGGTCTCCCAGTTCATTGGTACCTCAACGGTGCCGCAGCGAGGTTCGTAGGAAACCGGGATGGCCTCGCTGCACGTACCGGAGGAGAATTCGGCGTCGAAGTCCACCAGAGGACGTTGCTCCGCCGGAGTCGCCGACGCATCTCCTTGGGTAGTTGTGTCGCCGTCTTGAGATTCGGCGGTTTCCTCGTTCGCATCTTGAGACGCGGCCGGCGTCGAACCATCTACTCCATCGGCGTCACCGTCTGTCAAGAGGCCGCAACCAACTACCAGCGTGCCAGCTCCGATGAGCAACAACAGCGGCTGTGCACGACGCCGCCAGCGATTCGCTGGCAAACGGGACAAGCCGTGAAGAATGGAAGATCTGACGCTAAACAAGAGCGACTCCGTGGGGCGTGAAGCGGTGCGACAACACACCACCGCACCGATGTACGAGACTAGCGGAGGTCGACCGGACTCCCCCGACAACCCGGCCGGTGCTACGTGTCGTGAAGGCTCCGGCCGTCGATGGCGTACTGAGCGGCAGTGAAGTAGGTGAACGCCACGGCGAACCAAAGCAGGCTGTCGGCAACCCACGGGACCGGTTCGAACGGTGGACAGATTGCAACCAACAGCGCAAGACCTTGGAACAGCGTCTTGTATTTGGCCGATGTCCGGGCTGGAACTGACACGTCACGCTTGGCCAAACGACTGCGGTACACGGTCATTAGCACTTCGCGAACGGTGATCAGAACAATCGGGAGCCAACCGAATCGGCCTACCGCCACCAGGGCGAATCCACCGGCGATCACTACCGCTTTATCCGCCAGCGGGTCAAGGAACGCTCCAAACGTGGTTGGTGCGGAGCGACGGGCGAAATGGCCGTCGAGGAAGTCGGTCAACGCCGCAAACCACCCGACCCAGAACGTGAGCCACCACGGATTCTGTTCCAATACCAATAAGGCGAGGACCGGAGCGAGGACAACCCTGATGGCGGTAAGGGCGTTGGCGGCCAGCGACCAAGCGGACCGTCCGAGGAAGCTGGTTGGGGCGGGAGTTGAGGTCCCGGTCATCCGGTCGACCCGGCTGTACCCAACGTCGGGTTCATGGCCGCTTCCGTTACCACCGACGCCACCAGGTCCGGGCCTTCGGCGTCGACGATGTCGACCTCGACGAAGGAGCCGATGAGAACCGGCGACACCTCGTCGGTGAACGTCACGATGCCGTCGATCTCGGGGGCTTCAGAGAACGATCGACCATGCTCGGTGCTCTCGACCAGCAAGCGCCGACGCCCCCCCACTAGATCAAGCCGCCGGGCTCGGGTGATTCGATCCTGCAGTTCGCTCAACTCGGCCAGACGTTCGGCAATTAGTGACGCCGGGACCTCGCCATCAAGACCCGCCCCATAGGTGCCTTCTTCCTTCGAGTAAGCGAAGAACCCGCACCAATCAAGGTCGACCTCATCCACAAATCGCAAAAGCGCGTCGTGATCGTCTTCGGTCTCGCCCGGGTAGCCGACAATAAAGTTGGACCGAAAGGCGGCTTCCGGTTCACGGGCTCGAATCGAGTCGATCCGATCAGCGAAGCGCTGCCCATCTCCCCAGCGACGCATACGTCTCATCAGCGGAGGCGATACGTGTTGCAGCGAAAGATCAAAATACGGGACACCAGTGCCACAGATGACGTCGACCAGCTCATCAGTGAGATCAGACGGGTACAGGTAGAGCAGGCGAACCCAGGGGACCCGATCGGCAACTTCTCGCACCAAGGAGACAATTTGGCGTTCACCAACGCCTTGATCCCTGCCGTAAGCCGCCAGATCCTGTGCTACCAACACGACTTCGGCAACGCCGAGCCCATCGACTTCTGTCAATATCGATTCGGTACTACGCGATCGTTGCTTGCCCCGGAAACTCGGAATGGCACAGAATCCGCAGTTGCGGTCACACCCTTCGGCCACTTTGACGTATGCCCAGGGGGCCGAAGACGCCGGTCGAGGAAGCTCCAGCAGGTCAAATTTTGACGAGGTCGCCCGATCATTGTCGCCCGAACGGGTCGGGCCGAGAGCTACCGGAACCCCGAAGGGGGCCACTCGGTCGACTTCCGGCAACGCGTCGTGGAGCTCGTCGCCGTAGCGTTCGGCCAGGCAACCGGTAACGACAAGCTTGGATGACGTCATCCTGCCCTTGTCGAGCGCCAAGATGGTGTCGATCGACTCCTGCCGGGCCTCCTCGATGAAGGCGCAGGTGTTCACCACCACGACGTCAGCGGTTGAGGCATCGGTCGCCGGAGTCAACCCGTCGGCGACCAACGTGCCGACCAGCTTGTCCGAGTCAACTTGGTTTTTGGGACACCCAAGTGTCTCGATCCAGTAGCTACCGCTCATGATCGTTCCAGGCTAGCGGTGCACCACAGCCACGCTGGTTTTAGCCTTCGTGCCCTAGGCCGAATACGCCAGCGGCAAGCCGGGGACATCCCATCGGCAACAGACCAACCGACCGGTTCCCGACAAGGTGATGAAGGCCAACCGACGATCGGATCCTCCGAAACAGATGTTGGTGGTCAACGGATCATCGGTGGACACAAAACGGTGGGACCCTTCAGGGGTAACAATGGTGATTCCACCCCGACCGATGGTGGCGACGCAGACGTTCCCTAATTCGTCGACGGCTAGCGAATCGAAACGAGGCCCTCCCTCAGGGTCACACACCAAGGTGCCACGGTGCTCGGGCCCGAAGTAGCCGGCGATCTCGCCAGGACCGGCCAGCGGCCATTGGTACAGCCGCCCCTCGCCGGTCGAGGCCGCGTACAAGATGTCCTGTTGCGGTGACAGACCGATTCCGTTTGGCGTCTCGATTGGAAAGACAACTTCAGTTATCGACGAGCCGTCGGCCGCCGCGTAGTAGATGCCGCCTCGATCTCTCTGACGCGGACGGGTCTTGCCCAAGTCGGTGAACCAGAAACCACCGCTGCTGTCGAAAACAAGGTCATTCGGGCCCCGGAGCATGATCCCGTCGACCTCGTCGTACAGGGTTTCCACCTCGCCACTCGACAGGTCGACCCGTTGAATTTTTCCGCCGGTGTAGTCCCTCGGTTGGTTGCCGGGAACCATCATCCCGTTGATCTCCGACCACACGAACCCGCCGTTGTTGCACACGTAGACCTTGCCGTCAGGGCCGATCGCCGCACCGTTGGGCCCACCGCCCAGCTCGGCGACGACGTCAACGTCACCTTCGGGAGAGACCCTGGTTAGCGTCCCCCGGGCGATTTCGACAACAAGCACGGAGCCGTCATCCAGCGCCACCGGCCCCTCGGGAAACATCAGATTGCTGGCCAAGGTGGTGGTGTCCATCAACGTTCACACTAACAACTTGTCAGGCCAACCAGTTGGAAGCCTGTCGCGGTGCCTGGGAGTCATCGGGTGACACCTCGACTGTCGCTGTCTCGGTTCGAGCGTCACCGGCCATTAGGAACAGTGAAACCAGCCAGATCGACAACAACGCCACCGCTTCGATCCGATGCACACGCCTTCGCGTCACCAGAAACACCCACGCAGTTACCGCCACGATCACCATGCAGACCACACCGATCGTGGCCACGGATCGATCGGTGATGGGTCCGGGACCGACTAGGGCGATGACACCGCCGACGGCCAAGCTGTTGAAGATGTTGCTGCCGAGCAGATTCCCCAGAATTAGTTCGGTTTCACCCAGGCGAGCGGCTGCCACGGCCGTCACAAGCTCGGGAAGTGACGTTCCGATCGCTACCAGGGTGAATCCGACGAAACCGCCGCTCAACCCCACCTCGTCGGCCAGGGCGGTAGCCCCCCACACCATCAGCTGAGCGCCGGCGACCGTGCCCACCAAACCAACCAATGTGCGGACCAGTTCAGCCGTAGCTGAACGATCGGTTTCATCGTCAACCCCGACGCCCTCGGTCGGAAATCCGCCCTCCGGCGTCGTGCGAGCGCCACTGATGATCCACCCCAGGGACAGGGTGAGCGCCACCAGCAAAATGATGCCTTCCAGCCGACTGAGTCCTCCGGTGGTGAAGAAGGCAAAGAGCAGTACACCCAGCAGTGAAAGCGGCGCTTCCCGAGCCAGCACGGCCGAAGAAACTCGCAACATCACGATGAGGGCTGCTGCGCCTAACACCAAGGTCAGGTTGGCCACATTGCTGCCAACAACGTTGCCGACACCGAGATCGAGATTGCCGTTCGAAGCGGCGATACCCGACACCAACAGCTCTGGGGCGCTGGTGCCGAACCCGACGATGACGGCTCCGATGACCACGGGAGAGATCCGGAGTTCGTGGGCGAACCCGGAGGCGCCCTCCACAAACTCGTCGGCCGCCCTGGTCAACAAAAAGAGGCCGATGGCCACCTCAATAACTGCCACCACCAGGCTTGGTTCGGTAAGAAATCCCACCACTGGAGGTTACCGAGGGCAACACCACAGCCACCCCGGCTGGTCGAGGTCCCGATCAGTTCCGGGGGTAGCCGGGTGGAGGGTCAAATGCCGATGCGACATCGCCGTCGAAGTCTTCGTCGCCCTCCGGTTCTGGCTCCTCAGATTCCTCATCGAACTCGGCAACCCAGTCATCGGCGTCAAACTCGTCACCGTCAGGGTCAAAGACGTCGCTGTCGGACCCATCAGAGTCAGAGGCGTCGGGATCAAAGACGTCCGGATCGTTGTCGGACAGGCCGACCTTCTCCTGGTCGTCGTCGACCTCGTCTATGTCAAACGGTTCAGGGTCGGGTTCGAGCAACGCCGGATCGGGATCTTTGACCACTCGCAGATGTGGCCCCGAGGATCGATCGGACTCTTGCCGAACCGGGGTCTCCATCGTCGAGCCCACATCAACGGTTTCGGCCACTTCGGTTGCCGGAGCTTCCGTCGGTGGTGGCGTCTTACTCTTCGGATCGAGTTCGAGCGCCGGGTCCGGCTCAAGTCGTTCCTCGGTCAGAGTGGACGTAGACCTAGCTGATTCGGGGGCCGTCTTCACTGCCGTCGCCTGGCCGGCCGCACGAGCTGCTGCTCGAACCGCCGGGTGGTTGTCGCTGCGGGTTGGCACCCTCACCGGTTCCGGGTTGGGAATGTCGGCCAGGGTCTTGCGTCGCGGCCTCTTAGCCGTCACTTCCGGCTGAGCGGACGACGTGGCTACAGAAGCCCGAGGAACGGGGTCAGAGCCTCCACCGCCGCTGTCAGGGTCAATGGTGGGGCTTGACTCGGGAGCGCCGGTGCTCTTCACCGGAGGCTCCCTACGTGTGGGCAGCGCCGGCGACTCGAGCGCCCGGGTGGTCTGAGGATTAGTCGATGGGCGGGGCGACGGCTCGGACACCTGTTGTTGCAGAGCCGGGGCGTTCCCCTTTGGCCAACGACCGGCGTCAAGGTCTTCTGAGGTCATCAAGACCTCACGAGCCTTGGAACCAACCGATGGCCCCACCACCCCTCGCTCCTCTAACAAGTCCATGAGACGGCCGGCACGGGCGAAACCGACCCGCAGCTTGCGTTGCAGCATCGACGTCGAGCCGAGCTGCGAGCGAACGACCAGTTCCATGGCCTGCAACAACAGATCGTCGTCGCCCTCATCACCGGTTGAGCCACCGGGCAGGAACGACGCTGATTCGGCGTTGGCAGCGTCTTCACCAACCACGCGACTGTCATAGGTGACGTCCGGGGCCTGTTGCGACCAGTGAGCCACAATGGCTTCCACTTCGGCCTCGGTGACCCAAGCACCCTGGAAGCGGGTGGGCGTACTGGTGGTGCCATCGTTGAGAAGACCGTCACCGCGGCCGACCAATCGTTCTGCACCCTGCTGGTCCAAGATGACACGACTGTCGGTCAAGCTGGAAACGGCGAAAGCCAAGCGGGCGGGCACGTTGGCTTTGATCAAGCCGGTGATGACGTTGGTCGACGGACGCTGGGTGGCGATAACCAAATGGATGCCGACGGCCCGTGCCTTCTGGGCAATGCGACAGATCGACTCTTCCACGTCACGGGCAGCGACCATCATGAGGTCGGCGAGCTCGTCGAGGACGACGAGAATGTAGCTGAGCTTCTGGCATTCGACTGGCTCACCGTCGGGGCCGGCGATCGGAGCCAAGCGACCCTCTTCAACCGCCGAGTTGTAACCGTCGAGGTCACGCACCCCAACCTCACTGAGGAGGTCGTAACGCCGCTCCATTTCCCGGACCGCCCACGCCAAGGCATTGGCGGCCTTCTTCGGATCAGTGACCACATCAGTCAGTAGATGCGGAAGCCGCTCGTATTGGGTCAGCTCAACCCGCTTCGGGTCAACCAGAATAAGGCGAACCTCATCGGGCGTGGCCCGCATCAGAATCGAGGTCAGCATCGAGTTGATGCTTGACGACTTACCGGAGCCGGTTTGACCGGCGACCAAAAGGTGCGGCATACCGGCCAGGTTGGCCATGATCGTTCGGCCGGTGATGTCTCGGCCAAGAGTCACCTCAAGCGGGTGAACGGCCCGAGTCGCTTCCTCGGAAACCAGTAGATCGCCGACGGTAATGATCTGGCGACGGACGTTGGGGACCTCCACGCCGATGGCCTGCTTGCCCGGGATCGGGGCGAGAATGCGAACATCGGGAGTTGCCATGGCGTAGGCGATGTCTTTATGAAGCGACGTCACCTTCGACACCTTCACGCCCGGTCCAAGTTCCAGTTCGAAACGACTGACGGTCGGTCCGACGACCACGCCAATAAGTCGCGTCTCGACTCCGTGTTCGGCTAGGGCATGTTCCAGCTGTCGCCCGGTCTTCTCGACCACGGTGCGATCGATGTCTTGAGCCTCGGTGCGGTCCAGGAGGTCGATTGACGGGAGCTGCCACGAACCCATGGTGGGGCGCAGCGCCGCCGCTGTCATGGGATCGACTACGGCTGGAACAGGAACATCGATGAACGGCTCGGGACCGTCGCCACGCCAGTCCTCGGTCGGGGCGTCGTCAGCAACGTCGGTTGCGTCGCTTTCCAGCGCGCCGACGACAACGGTCTCTTCGTTGTCACCCGACGGTGCCGGAGCGCTCTTCGACTCCTCGCCTTTTCTCAGGTCGATGTAGCGCTCGGACTCCGGTTCATCGGCCGAAGCGTCGTGTTGGCCGTCGGCGAACGGATCATCGCTAAAGACTTTGGAGACGTCCCGACGTTTGGTGGAGAGGTCGCCAATGGCGTCCGCATCGTCGCGCCGCATCCAGTCCCGCTCGGTCCAACGCTCACGGGACCGATCCCGGGATTGACGCCACAACAGCCCGAACCGTTCGGCCATGGTGTCAGCGGCAGGGCCTAGTGACAGTGACGTGAGAAGAACTGCCGCGCTGGCAATGAAGAACAACGTGACGACCACTTCGCCCCACAGGCCGACGAAACGATCAATGGTCCCGCCGATGGCGACACCGACCCAGCCGCCTGCGCCGCTAAGAGCCTGCACTGACGACCCGTACCACGGGCGTCCCCCGAGGATGTCGAGAATGCAGAAGACGGCGGCGGTCAACAGTGTCCACGCCACCACCTGGGTGTAATCGGTCTTTCGTTTCCGTTTGCGTTTACGGGTACGTTTCGTGCTGGTTCTCAGCAGCTGAAAGCCACCGGCGATAACCAGCGGAGGTACGACGAACCGGGCCAATCCGACGAGAACGCCGGTGGACACCACCAGCCATTCGCCGAGTAGTCCGGTCGCCCCGGTGTAGAGGCCAAGACCCAGCAGAATGCCAAGGGCGATCAGTAATAGCCCTTGCACATCCCGACGGTCTTCTTGGGCGCGACGACTAGCGCTTTTCTTGCGTGCCGGTTTCCGTCCGCCCGTAGCCCCTCGACCGGAACGTGTTGAGTTCCGAGTTGATGTTGCCACAGTAAAAACAAGCGTAGTGCATTGTTCGTTTCAAGTGGCGGAGGGTTTCGATTCCGGCCTACCGGTGGACGGCGGCTCCCGCCGCCACAACCCACCTAGTTCGACTCGTCACCTTCGTGAGCACCGATAACCACCGGCACCACCATTGGACGAAGCCGAGTTCGCTTGTTGATGAATCGACCCAGGGCTCGACGTGTCACCCGCTCGAAATGGGTGCGAGTGCGCTTGCCTTCCGACAAGGCGTCTTCCACGGCCTGTCTGATGGCCATCGTCGCTTCCTTGCGCAGTTGATCACCTTCGTCACCGTCAACCCAGCCTCGACTAAGCACCTCGGGATCGCGAACCAATTCCGCTCGGGCACCAACAATCGAAAGGCTGACAACGGCGCTTACGAAACCTTCTCGACCGAGAACCTGCCGTTCAGACAATACTGTGTGGTCCAGGGCTCCAACCGAGCCGGCAATGTAGACAAATTCACACGGGATGCTGTCGGTTCGCGCCAAACCATCGTCGGTGAGCAGCACGGAATCACCGTCGGAACACAGCATGATCCGCTCGGGGTCCTGGCCCATGCCAGCCGACAGCCGAGCGTGCTCGGCCATATGCCGGTATTCCCCGTGGACGGGAATGAACCACTCCGGCTGCACGATCGAGTGCATGACCCGGAGCTCCTCCGCTTTGGCGTGGCCGGTGGTGTGGACGTGAGCGATACCGGAATGGACTACCTCGGCACCTTTACGGATCAAGCCGTCGATCACCCGGGAAACGCTCGACTCGTTACCCGGGATCGGGTGCGAGGAAAGAATGACGCAGTCGCCTTCATGGATCGTGAGCCAACGATTGTCACCGGTCGCCATTCGAGCCAGAGCCGACAGCGGTTCGCCTTGAGAACCGGTGGAGATGATGCACAAGTCCTTGTCGGGGACGTCGTTGACGTCCTCAATGTCGATCAACTTGTTGTCCGGGATGTGGAGCAAGCCCATCTGTCGAGCCAACGCCACGTTGTTGTTCATCGAACGGCCGAGCGTGGCAACAGTACGGCCGGTGGCGATTGCGGCGTCGGCAATCTGCTGGACGCGGTGAATGTGGCTGGCGAAGCAGGCAATGATGATCCGCCGCCCTTCACGGGCTCGGAACAGGCTTTGGATCGATTTACCGATCGACGATTCCGAAGTTGAGTACCCCGGCTCCTCGGCGTTGGTCGAGTCACACAGGAAGAGCCGGACCCCATCGTCTTTGGCCAAATGGCCGATGCCGCCAAGGTCCGTGAGGCGCTTGTCGACCGGCGTGTTGTCGAGCTTGAAGTCTCCACTATGCAGAACCACACCCTGGGGAGTGTGAAACGCCGTGGCGAACCCGTGTGGCACCGAATGGGTGACCGGGAAGAACTCCATGTCGAACGGGCCGACCTGGATCCGGTCGTTGTCGCTCACTTCGATGAACGTGGCCCGGTCCAAAACGCCGCGCTCGGCGATCCGGCTCTTGGCCATCCCGACCGTCAATGGTGAGCCGATGACGGTCAACGGCACTTCTTCCAACAAGAACCCGAGAGCACCGATGTGGTCCTCGTGACCGTGAGTGGCGACCACTCCTTCCACTCGATCCGCGTTGTCGACCAAATACGTGAAGTCGGGAAGGATTAAGTCGACACCGGCGGCGTCGGCATCGGGAAACATGAGCCCGCAGTCGATGAGCATGATGCGCCCGTCGACCTCAACGGCGGCGCAGTTGCGGCCAATCTCGCCTAGGCCACCAAGGAAGGAGATCTTTACCGGAGACGGCATCAGGAATCAGCCCGGCCGAGAGCGGCCAAGACCTGGCGGCAACGGTCGTCCATTCCCGGTGGGGTCGG
>CALJMD010000357.1 GCA_937981915.1 uncultured Acidimicrobiales bacterium | reverse complement strand
CGACGAAGAATCGACCGAGACGAGAATGCTGCCGGGACGCCCTGGCTCCATGGTGCTCACAGCAGACCCCGGTCGTATCGTCGTCGCTCTCGAGCATGAGTTGGTCGAGATGGCATGGGTATCGGGTGATCTCAACCCACTAGTGAAACTCGAGGCTGAGGGGTCGGCGACACGATTGAACGACGGGCGGTGTGATAGCCGCGGCCGGTACTGGGTGGGCTCCATGGACGACCCTCATGACGCGTTAGAGCGGCGGGGGAGTCTCTACTCGGTAACAGTCGACGGTCAGATCGAAGGCGCGGACGATCGACAACTCATTGTCTCCAAGCACCGTTCAGATGTTTGTGTGTCCAACGGCATGGCGTTCTCCCCGGACGGTTTGGTGATGTACTGGGCTGACTCTCCCCGGCGAACCGTATGGCGATATGACATCGATCCCGACTCGGGGGAACGGCACGGGGAGCGAGTGTTTCTGGACTTTGACCAAGGATTGCCCGGCGCCCCAGACGGTGCATGCGTCGATGAGTCTGGTTGCTACTGGGTAGCTTGCGTCACCGGCGGGGCCGTCTTACGGGCCACACCAGACGGCCAAGTCGACAAGGTGATCGATGTCCCGGTGAACCTGCCGACCATGCCGGCCTTCGGCGGGCCGGACTTGGACACAATGTTCCTCACCTCAATTGCCGACGATGGGCCCGGTCAGGCGGGCGGTGGCGTTATGCTCGCCCTCGATGTCGGCGTTCGCGGGATCGCCGAACCGTTCTTCGCTGCGTAGGGGACGCTGCCTTGCCTTGCCTTGCCGCTGGCGGCTCTCGCCTAGCGACGTTCGATGGCCGTACGCACCCGGTTGTGGTTGATTCGTAGCTCGGTGACCATCTCCGTTATCTCGATCGCCCACGCCACAACGAGTGTGTCGTCTTCGTCGTCCAAACGCTTTTCGGCTGCCCCTAGCACCTGTTCAAGAAAGGTCGTCTTGGCTTCTTGAGGTCGGCCGGGGGCAATGCGACAGTGAATCACCACAAAGGCAAAGTTCGGGTCGCCATCGGCAATTCGGTAGTGCTCCCTGGCGACCGCCCGGGTCCGCAATCCGGGTAGGGCGGGAAGGCCATGTTGGAGGGCCGCCTCATGCACGGTCTCCACTAGGGCGTCGATGTCGTGATGCTCGGCAACGTTGGACGAATATTCGATCGTGATGTGAGGCATTCGGTTCGTTTCCTAGGAGGCGACAGTGTTTGTCATAGCCGACTGAACGGGGTGTCCTTCGACGGGCCGGGTTCCTTCGGAAGTCCAAGTCCTCGTTCGCCGATGACGTTCCGTTGGATCTCGTCGGTCCCGCCGTAGATGGGTGGCGCCGGTGAGAACAAAATCAGTTCTTGAAGCATTCCGCCTGTGGCCGAATCATCGCCGACCAGAGCGGCGTCCGGCCCGAGGATGAGACCGGCCACGTGCCTGGCCTGCATGAGGACCCGACTGTTGTGGACCTTCGCTACGTTGCCTTCGACACCTACGCCCAAGCCAATTCGCTCAACGCCGGATTGGCGGGCCGCCTTGCGCTCAGCGGAAAACCGGCGGCTGGACAGTGACGCCAACCGGTGCAAGACGTGAAGTTGGACGAGCGCTTCGCGGACCACCGGGTCGGAGGACTTGTCGCGCTTGTCGGCTTCTTCTTGTAGAACTCGCAGGACGCGACGGCCGACGGCGCCAACGGAGATAGGCGGTCGATAGCCGAGGAAGTCGCCGACCGGACGGTCCAAGTGCCCGGCGATTGCTCCCGGTGTAGCAGTGCCGAAGCCTCCGCCGTGCCCACCGCTGATTCCCATTCGTTCAAAAGCCAACGTCGAGTTGGCAACTCGCCATCCGTTGCCGCGTCCTCCGATGATGTTCGAGTCGGATACTCGGGCTTCGGAGATGAAGACCTCATTGAAGAGCGCCCGCCCGGTCATCTCGGTTAAAGGCCGAACTTCGACACCGGGCTGGTTCATTGGGAAACCGAAATAGGTGATTCCCTGGTGTTTCGGCAGGTCGGGATCGGTGCGGGCGATCAGCATTCCCCACTCGCACTCGTGGCCGTTTGACGTCCACACCTTCTGGCCGGTGATGATCCATTCGTCACCGTCCTTGACCGCCTTGGCCTGAAGTCCGGCCAGGTCGGAACCTGCACCAGGTTCGGAGAACAGTTGGCACCAGCCCTCGGTTCCGTTGAGGATCGAGGGCATCCACTGGTCTATCTGCTCGCGGTTGGCGTGCTTGGCGATAGTGGGGGCCGCCAACAACATCCCGAGGCCCGATGGAGGTCCGACGACCCGACGATCGGCAAGAACTCGGCTGGCCTGGGTTGCTTGGCCTGCCGTCCAGCCTCGTCCGCCGGCATCGACCGGCAACGTCGGACTGGCCAAACCGGCGGTCGCCATTCGGGCCCACCATTCACGCACCGGGATATCGGGGTCCCAGGAATCATCGACAAATTGCTCGACGATCTGTCCGACGTCGGTGCTGGCAGGTGAGTCGGCTGTTGCGGGAAGCGAACTGGCACCTTGTTGGGGGGAAGCGGTCATTGGCTCACGTCTTGGTCTGTAGCGGGTTGTGTGTGTCGTCGGCTTGCGAAGATGTGTGGAGGGGTGACTGAGGTCTGATCTTGGCGTCGGCCCCGCCTGGCTGGCATTCTAGCTCTACGCCATGTTCGGCGAGAAGACGGCCGGTGCCGGGCCCCAGCGGGTCACCCGGCGTCGAAAATCGAGTTCGGAGGATCGACCGTGACCACGTTGAGTACGAAAGAGGGCGAGACCGTTGCGCCGCTGATCAACCAGACCATCGGGGACAACCTGGCGGCAACGGTCGACGTTCACGGTGACCGAGAGGCGTTGGTCGTTAGTCACCAGAACGTTCGTTGGACGTACCGGGAACTAGCCGAGCACGTTGATCTGCTGGCCAGAGCACTGGTGGCCCAGGGATTCGTCAAAGGCGACCGGATCGGGATCTGGGCCCCGAATTGTGCCGAGTGGGTTCTCGTTCAGTACGCAACTGCTCGCATCGGGGTGATCTTGGTCAACATAAACCCTGCCTATCGGACCCATGAGGTGCGTTATGCGTTGCAGCAGTCGGGGTGCCGGGGGCTGATCTCCGCCACCACGTTCAAGACCAGCGACTACGTCGCCATGGTGGAAGAGGTCCGGCCCGAGCTACCCGAACTTGAGAAGGTTGTCTTTATCGGAACCGATGACTGGGAGCAGCTTCTGTCGACGGCCGAAACCGTGTCCCCCGACCGGGTAGCCGAGATCTCGCAGACGCTCTCGCCCCAGGATCCGATCAACATCCAGTACACGTCGGGAACGACCGGCTATCCGAAGGGCGCCACGCTCAGCCACTTCAACATCTTGAACAATGCCTTCTTTGTTGGCGAGGGTTGCGGCTATACGCCTGAAGATCGGGTTTGTGTGCCGGTGCCCTTCTACCATTGCTTCGGCATGGTGATGGGAAACCTCGGATGCACCACCCACGGGTCGACGATCGTCGTCCCGTCGGAGGGTTTCGAACCGGCGGCCACGCTTTCAGCAGTGGCCGACGAGCATTGCACCTCGCTGTACGGTGTCCCGACAATGTTCATCGCCATGTTGGCCGAGCCGGACTTCGAAGACTACGACCTCGGGGCGCTTCGCACTGGCATCATGGCGGGCTCGCCCTGTCCGGTCGAAGTGATGAAGCAATGCATCGAGCGGATGAACATGGATGAGGTCACCATCTGTTATGGAATGACGGAGACCTCACCAGTGTCGACTCAAACCGCTACGGACGATCCGATCGACAAACGAGTGGCGACCGTTGGCCGGGTTCACCCTCACGTTGAGATCAAGATCGTGAACCCTGACAATGGTGACGTTGTTGTGCAAGGAGAAACCGGAGAGTTTTGTACCAGGGGCTACTCAGTGATGATCGGGTACTGGAACGATCCGGATCGCACAGCGCAGGCCATCGACGCCGACGGTTGGATGCACACCGGAGACCTGGCTGAAATGGACACCGAAGGCTACGTCAACATCGTCGGCCGAAGCAAAGACATGATCATCCGAGGGGGAGAGAACGTCTATCCGAGGGAGGTCGAAGAGTTCCTCTACGGTCATCCGCGGATTCGCGACGTCCAAGTCATCGGCGTTCCGGACGCCAAGTACGGGGAGGAAGTCATGGCGTGGATACAAACCGAGGACGGTGCGTCCCTATCAGTGGAAGAACTACGGGACTACTGCCAGGGAAAGATCGCGCACTACAAGATTCCAAGGTACGTCTCGGTGACCGATGAGTTTCCGATGACGGTCACCGGGAAGATTCAAAAGTTC
>CALJMD010000356.1 GCA_937981915.1 uncultured Acidimicrobiales bacterium | reverse complement strand
GTAGACGTCGGGCGCATCATCAACCCTCAGATGGTCGAAGGTCAGGTGGAGGGAGCGATCGTTCAGGCCCACGGCTACGTGTTGTCCGAGCGTCTCGTTCTCGAGGGCGGCCGGATCAAGAACCCTCGTTTCAGTAGCTACCTGATTCCCGGCATCGGTGACATTCCGGAGTCGGTTCGATCGGTGTTGCTGGAGGTTCCCGACCCGGTGGGGCCCTTCGGTGTTCGCGGTATGGCTGAGATGCCGTATCTGCCGTATGCCCCGGCCGTGGTGGCGGCGTTACACGATGCCACCGGTGTGTGGTTCGATTCGTTTCCGTTGACGCCACCGATAGTGCGGGCCGGCCTGGTCGCCGCCGGTTGGTAGCGGCTACAGCTTCGCCACTTGTTTCTTGACCTTCTTCTTGAACTCGTCCGAGTTGGAGAATCCGACCATTACCTGACCGCGCGACCGTCCCCGGTTCAACAGTGCAGTCCAGTAGTCGAGTCCGTCGGCCACGGCCGACCGTCCGAGGACGTTGCGATATACCAGCTCCACGAATTGCCGGTTGTTCAGTGAGCCATACCGTCTCACGAACTCCGATGAGGAGGCGAAGTTGTCGGAGACGACGGGTACCCCTGCACCTGAGTTGATCCAGTAGTTCAAGCCTTGCTCTTTCGGGGATCGCAGGAAGTAGGCGTAGTAGAGCCGCCCGACCGGTCCCGCCATCTCCATGCGTAGAACATCGCCTTTGGTCCGCTCGACGAATCCGCCGACGTCGATGAGGTCGGCCACCAATTGCCCCCTCGGTGTTCCCGAATCGAAACGACCCGTCCAGGTCGATCGCTCGTTGGCGGTGGCGGCACGACCGTGAACTGCGTTGTAGACAATGTTGACGAACGATGAGTCGTTCGGCGACCCGTGGGTGGCTCGGAACGCGGCGGACGCAGCGATGTCGCTGGCTGCTGAGGCCAGTGTTCGTTGTCCGGTCACGGTGGCGGCCGCCACTTTTTCGAACTGGTCCTCGTCGGGCAGGGTGCCCAGTAGCGCAAGGTAGGCCCTGGCCACACGGGCTCGCCGTTGACGAAGGCTGGCAGTATTGCCACCGGAGCCGGAGGCAGTTACCGGCGCCGAACCGGGCTTGTTGATGAAGCCGAGGTTTTCGTAGTTGCCACCCAACAGTTCTGCCGAGTCTGCTCCCAGCCAAGTGGTGGCGATGGTGGAGTAGAACGCCATCATGTCGACCGTAGGTGTGGTGTTGCCATACCGGTCAAGGTTGCGCAGCGATGGTAACTGGCCATGGAATCCGGGCTTCACTTGGTTGCCGATCACGAACAGTGAGTTGGCGGTGCCGTGGTCGGTGCCGCTTCCGTTGGAAGCTACTCGGCGGCCGAATTCGGAGGTGCCGACCACCAGCGTACGATTGCGCTGTTCGGCCTTGAGCGTGTTGAAGAACGTCTTCAGCCCAGCGTCTATTTCTCTCATCCGGTCGCGGTGCATGGCAGCCTGGCCTGCGTGACTGTCGAAGTCGCCGAACACGATGGAAATGACTCGAACTCCCAGGTTGGCATTGATCAGTCTGGCGGCCAGACGCATCTTGGTGACCACTCGGGCTTCGTCGTCGCGGTCATCGAACATGGGGGCTACGGTGCCGGCGTAGTCGACGGCTCGTCGTCCGGCCGAGCCGAGCTGATCACCCATCGGGCCGAGGCCACTGTTACCGATTCCGAACGCTCGTATTGCTTCGTTCTGCCGGGCGTAGGTTGGTTCGATGTCGGTGGTGCGAAGGATGTCTTTGCCGTGATCGGGGAGCCCAATGGCATCTCGAGACCGACCTTTTACCAGCAGTGGGATGGAACCTCCCAGGCTGAGTCCGGCAAAAGGATTGGAGGCGGCGGCGTCATCGAGAAATCGCCCGAGCCAACCTGATTGAAACGGTGGTCGCGAGTTGGTCGCCGCCATCACATGAGCCATGGAGACAAAGTGGCTCAGCGTCTCGGCTTGATGCCCGACTCCGTCGACTACGGCCACGCGACCCTGGTCCCATAGCGTTTTCACGTAGGGAAGGTGGGGGTTCAGTCCTCGCCCTCCTCCGAGGTTGATGGCGTCGCCCGGCCGGATGGCCAGTGAACCTCGAGCGTCGTAATAGGCGCCGTCGCCGGTGGGGATGAAGGTGTTGAGGCCGTCGTTGCCTCCACCCATCGTCAACAGAACCAGGACACCGTCGCCGTTGCCACCGGATGTGGCGGCAGAAGCGGCGTCGGCCATCCAGGTGGGAATTGCTGTGACGGCTACGCCGGCGCCGATCGCTTGAAGGAAGCGTCGACGGCTCATGTTGGTGGCGTCTTGGGGTAGGGGAGATGAGAGCGCGCCAAGTACGTCGGAAGTCGTTAGGTCGGTCATGCCAGTTGCATCTCCGGAGTAAGTAGCGGAAGCATGAGCAGTCCGAATCGCTGCCCCCACGAAGACTTGGTCGATCGTTCGGAGCGCACGTAGTCCAAGAGCACGTCTCGCGAGTGTTGCGACCGAAGGCGGATGCCGTAGTTGCGCAGCGCCATGTCGACGGCCTCTTGGGGTGTGTGTTTGTAGGTTCTAGTCGGATTCCATGCCGTGACCTCACCCACGTCGTCGAGGTCGCTACGGTCTGAGGCCCGCCATCGCATATCGGACGCCATGTTGGCCTTGGCCCACAGAGCTGACTCCGACACCCAGTACTCGTTCTGGCGCCAGCCGCTGACGTTTGGAGGGTCGAACGGCTTTTGGCCCATGGTGGCCAAGTACCACTCGGGGTGGGTGTCGGCGCACGACAGGCGAGTATGTCGCATCACGGCAACGGTGTACTCGATGGGGCTGCGTACCAGTCCGGTTCGAGCCTCCGGGCTGCGGAACGAGGGATGCATGAAGATGGCCCGCAACGTCGGCTTGATTTCCAGCTTTGGTTTGTAGGCGGCCATGATGTCGGTGACAACTTGATCGTTCAGATCGACCGGGTAGGCAAAGAACGACCACAGCCGACGACACATGAAGCGGGCGTGTTCGTCTCGGCGACGGTTGAGCATCAAGTTGATGATGTCTTGGCCCTTCCAGTCGCCACGTTGCCCCAGGAAGACCTTGGATCCCGAATCATGCAAAGCGGGGGAGAAGCGGTAGGTACCGTTGCTGGCCACTCCATGGCCGGTCCAGGCTCTGGCTGACTCCCGGACGTCGCTTTCGGTGTAGTGACCGACACCAAGGGTAAAGAGCTCCATCAGTTCGCGGGAGAAGTTCTCGTTCAGTTTGCCGGCGACGTTCTCGTCGTTGTCGAGGTAGCGGAGCATGGCCGGGCCGATCGAGGCTCGCCAGAGGACATCTCGGGTGTTCCCTAAGCCTCGTGTTCGAAACAACTGGTTCTGCTCGAACATCATCCGGTGATCCCCGACCTTTTCGAGGCCGCTGCACAACAACCCGTGCCAGAACAGAGTCATCTTTTCCTGCACGGGGGCTTGGGTTACCGGCCGCCGAGCCCGATCGAGCCAGTAGTGGACCATGTCGACCCACTTGGCGTACCAGTCTCGCCCCGGCGAGAGGTCGGGGGCACGGGTAAGTGCCGGTGCTCGCGAAGTGTCGAGCACCAGATCGACCAGTTGGGGCCAACTCTTGTTTCGGTGCGCCATCACTTCGGCATCAGTTGCACCGAAACCGGCTCGGCTGAAGAGATGGGCGACATCCCAATAGCTCACTGTCATGTTCTGGTTCTTCGGGATCATCGGCTGAAGCATTGAGCCGAAATTTCCCTAGTCAAGGGATTTCGGACCTATGCCGATACAGCTCTCAGGTGCGACGGAATGGCCAACCGGGCGTTGCGGGCACCGATTATCTGCCAGAGCGAACAGCCTATGACTGATGTCCAAAGCCAAGCTGAGTCGATCTTCCTCACCCGTGGGAGTCGTCGGCTTCGACGCGCACGCATCGCAAAACGACACCGATCGGTTGACGACGAGCGGGGAGCGGTAATCATCGAGTTCGCCATGTTGGCTCCGGTGCTGTTGATGATCTCATTGGGGATCTTTCAGGTTTCGCTGTTGCTGTTTCAACAGCAGGCTCTTCATTCAGCAGCCAGGGAAGGGGCTCGTATCGCTTCTATACCGACAAGCTCGGTTGCCGACATCGAATCGGCTGCCACCGACGCCATGGTCGGGGTGACGTTCGCCAGTAC
>CALJMD010000355.1 GCA_937981915.1 uncultured Acidimicrobiales bacterium | reverse complement strand
CGACGCGCCGGAAACGATGCCTTGAGCCAGCTCGATCGCCGTGCGCGGTTCTGACTTGACCAGCGCCAGCGCTTGTTCCGCGGTGGGATCAGACATAGTTTTGTATTTTTCCATGCACGGTGGGCGTCCAACCACTGTCGTGGCATCTACGTGAGGGAGCAACTGTGGCCGACAAAGAAGTCAACCCGGAGTATCTGAAGGCGATCGAGATCAGGTCGGACGTCTACGGTAGACCGGCGGCATATCGCAGAAAATCGGTGGTTGTCGACCTGTCCGATACTACGACAAGTCGGGCGGATCTTCGGAATCTTTGCCAGCAGTTCGAATCGTCGGCGAGCATCGATGACGATGCTGATGCGTCGGCGCAGTTTGTTGAGATCAAGGTGCCTGACGATGAAGGGAAGGCTCGGGCGCTGGCCGAGCGACTCCGCCGTGAGGGAATTCTCGCCGTGCCTGACCAGTTGTTGTTCAGCACTGCGCTTGGCCGGTCGAGAGCATTCACTCAACCCTCGACACCGACACTCAACGGCCTCATGTGGGCCAACCCCGTCGGCAGCCCCCACCCCGTCGGCAGCCCCCACCTCGTCGGCTACCCCTACTGGAGCTGTGGGTGTATCGCGGCGGCTCCCCGCACACCCGACAAATCGCTGATCGAAAGAACTCCTCAAGCCACGTTCGCCTACCTGCAACGCACAACGGCTCTTGACCTGTTCGAGCAACCCGACAAGCCGACAGTTGACTCGGACACCGATTCGCCGCCGATCACCGTCGGGGTGTTCGACACACTCGACTTCGAACAAGACAACCCGGACCCCCAAAGCGTCAAAGACGCCTTGGCCGACCGAAACGCCATCATCAGCGACTTCCTGGCCGAAAGCAACGGCGTCGATTACCCGGGTCTTCGAGCGACCGCCCACTTTGTCGGCGATCTCAACGGCGACAGTTCAATCGACCCGGTCTTCGGCCACCACTATTTCATTCAAGACATCATCGAACGCATCGCACCGGGGGCCGACGTCGTGCAGGACCCGGTGGTCACCAACCAGGGTTGGACCACCGATGTGACGGTCGCTCGGGCCTTGAACGAGTTCGCCGCCGGCCGCACCCCCGGCATCATCACCCTGTCTCTCGGGGTGTACACCGAAGACGACATGGCACCGCCGGCGTTGCAAAGCACTATCAGAGATTTGACGTCCAAAGGCTGGGTTGTCGTGGCTTCGGCCGGAAACGATCGGAGCTGTCGACCGAGCTATCCGGCTGCGCTAGCCGAGGTTGTCGGCGTAGCCGCCACCGGCCCCTACGGCCCCGCCTGGTTCACCAACTTCGGCTCATGGGTCAACGCCTGCGCTCCCGGTCTCGACATCATCGCAAGACTGCCCGATCCCTACCGGGCGGCGTCCACCTCAAAATCGACCAAGCCAGGACGCCTCTACAAGAACAGGGTTGAAGTGCCAAGCGGTGTTCAAGTGGTGTCATGGAGCGGCACATCATTCTCGGCGCCAGCCGTCGCTGCCACCATCGCCAGAGCGGCCGAACGGCTACGAGTCGAATCCGGTGGGAAGCTCTCTGTCACCGACGCGCTCAAGTACGCGAAGTATGAGGTCATCGACGAGCCCACCCTGCTGCGCTGGAACGGTCTCGGAACCGTCGTCAACACCACGCCGTCCTATGACCCCAAGAAACCGACCGGTCACAGTGGGGCGGCGGCCGTCTAGTCGCCTCGAACCTACTTGCGCCGAATATTCGGCAAAGATGTATTTCTGGAGATTTCTGATCGTCTGCTTTTGTTGAAGTAGCGAACGGAAAGGAAACCCGGCAACAGCCTCTTCCCATCAGGAACGGTCACTTACAGCGGTCAAAGTCTGTGGTGCTAGCCTAAGCGCTGTGCCGCCCACCGACCCTGACGACCCCCATGGCCTCGCCGCCGCCTTGAGCGGTGACGAGCGAGCATGGGAGCGCCTGGTGAATGAGTTCTCCGGTGTGATCTGGCATTGGGCCAGAAGCCAGGGACTCGACCGTGAAGAAGCGGCCGACGTGGCGCAAATGGTGTGGTTCAAGCTGAAAGATCGAGGACATGCGATCCAAGACCGTCGAGGTCTTCCGGGTTGGCTGGCCACGACCACTCGACGCGAAGCCATATCTGCCCGACGCAAACGGGATCGACGCATGCAACACGTTGACTACGTCGACGTGACCGAGCAACGTCTCCCGGCCGCCGGGCAACCCGACCCGTCTCAAATGGCACAGCTCACCGAGCTACACGAGTCGCTTCTCGAAGCGTACGACTCGCTGTCCGAACAGTGTCGGGAGTTGCTGGCCATGTGCTGGAACACCGACATGAGTTACCAGGACATCGCGTCGGCTCTCGGAACCTCGGTTGGCTATGTCGGGCCCAGCCGTCAACGCTGCCTCAAATCCCTCAAACAACGGGCCGGACTTTCAGCCGCCACCTAGGCGACGTCAGACCGGCCACAGTAAACAAGCAGGTACGCAAATGATCGGGCGAGAAGACCAAGAAGGACACTACGACAGCCAAGCTGACAGCGAACAGGACAGGGAGTTGTTGACTCAACTGCGCCACGCTGTCGAGCTTCGAGACCCCCCACCGGCCGACTTGGCCGACAAGGCACGCCGCGCTTTCTCCTGGGACGCCGCCCTGCAGGTTCTGGTTGAACAAGAGCAGTCCAACGATTCCGTCCCGGCGTTGCGTCGAAGTGACGGACCGCAACGACGGGACCTGTCCTATCGGTTACCCGCTGTCTCCTTGACGTTGACGGTCGACGAAACCGGCGAAGGATCTTGGACTATCACGGGGTCCGCTTCACCTGCGGCCGCCGCAGTCGAACTCATCGATCACAACGGCGACACGCAATCGGTAGACGTAGACCGCAAGGGTCGGTTCACCGTGACCACGTGGGCTCATGCCGTTGTGCTCCAACTGACGTCGGTCGACGGCGTAAAGGTTCGCACTCCCGTAGTTGACCTCGACCAAGCGGACGACCAGCCAACCTGACTCAACCGTGCCGTCAACGAGGAACAGGACAGGCGTCAGTCCATTTAAGTCGAGCCACTAGGGCATAGGCCAGAAGGCCCAGCGACAGCACGGCCAGAACCGGCTGGAACGGCTCAAACCATTGGCGGGCACCGGTCACTCCGATGGCCAACACGACCAAGTGGTTGCACACCGGGCAACCAACAGCGAACACCGACAACAATCCGGCGAACCCGCCGGTGCGAGCCGTCCGTTCGGACTCGGCGTCAAGTTCTTCCACCCGAACGTAGGTGGCAACCAGCAGCCCACCCAGAATTGCCGTGGCCACCAGAACCGGATACGACCACCAGGTCACCGGCACCGGTCGCCCGAAGACCGGGTTGGGTATCACGTCGGTCGGCAGGCCAACCGCCAACGCCACCAGCACCGACGCCACCGCGGCGGTCAACCAGCGTCGAGGCGGCCATTGGCGGAGCTGCTCGACGGCAACAGCTATACCCGATCGTTGTTTCTGAGCCGATAGAACCATTGGAAGCGCTAACAGTACAGTAACGGCGAACATTCCGGTTCAGTATCCGTCGTAGGCGCCGTAAGCTTTTGCCATGGCTATTCGGATTGCTAATGCGCCCTGTTCGTGGGGTGTTGAATTTGCCGGCGACGAACGGAACCCGGCATGGCGGACCATGCTGGCCGAGTGCGCTGAAGCGGGCTACCGGGGCATCGAGCTGGGACCCATCGGCTACATGCCGGAAGACCCCGCCGTGCTCACTGAAGCTCTAGATGAGTACGATCTTGAACTGGTCGGAGCTGTCGTATATCGCCCATTCCACGACCCATCCAAGTGGGATGAGGTGTTGGATGCCGCCACCCGAACGTGTGAAGCATTGAAAGCTCACGGCGCCAAGCAACTGGTCATGATCGACTCCATCGCCGAGCGCCGGGCCCCCACCGCGGGCCGACCGGCCGAAGCCGAACAGATGGCAGACGACGAGTGGAGTTCCTTCCGCGATCGCCTTGCTCACGTGGCCCGGATGGCCACCGAAGACTACGGGCTGGTCGCCTCCATTCACCCGCACGCCGCCGGCTTCCTCGACTTCGAACCGGAGGTCGAGCGGCTGCTGGCCGAAGTCGACGCCTCGATCATGGGTTTGTGCATCGACACCGGCCATTTCACCTACGCCGGTGGTGACCCGGTGGCCTTCATGCGTAAACACATGGACCGCCTTCACTACGTGCACTTCAAAGACATCGAACCAAGCGTCAAAGCCGATGTGATCGCCAACCGGACCGGCTTCTACGACGCCTGCGCCCAAGGCATCTTCTGTCACCTTGGAAAAGGTGAAGTGGACTTTGACGCAGTTAAGAGCCTGCTAGCCGACGTCAACTTCGACGGCTGGTGCACGGTGGAACAGGACCAGGATCCCGATGATCGCTCGTCGTCGTTCAACGACGCTTCGATCAACCGCCAGTTTCTGGTGTCGATGGGTTTCAACTGATTTGAGCGGTCTGGCGAAAACCTGTGCCGCCGCTCTCTCAGCCCTTTTCCTAGCGTTCGCCCTGTCCGGGTGCGGCGACGGAGTGGTCATCGACGACAGCGGTCTGGTCATGGGCATGTTCGACAATCGTTACCGGCCCGATGTTCTTACCGTGACAGTCGGCGACACCGTCGAGTTCCCTAACGAAGGAAACGTCGACCACAATGTGATTGACGTCGACGGCACCTTCGACTCTCGGATCGAGCGCGGCGGAGATCACAAGCCTGACGAAACGTGGGCCTACACCTTTACCGAACCGGGAACGTTCAACATCTATTGCTCGCTCCATGCAGTGAAAAACAACAACACCGGCGAGTGGACCGGCATGGTGGCAACCATCACGGTCGAACCAGGCGGGCAGTAACACCAAAACAGGGGGATAGCGATGAGAATGCGGCAGCGACCAACGTCGATGGCAGCGGTAACGTTGGCGGCGTTGATCGTAGGTGTGCTTGCCACCTTCGGCCCGGGGCCTGCGGCAGCCCAAGATGGCGGGCCGCTTAGCGTTGACACTCCGGCGTCGGAGGCCCCTTCGGCCTGGACCGGGGAAACTCGCAACGTACCCGACGACTACCCCACTATTCAGTCGGCCGTTGACGCCGCCGATCCCGGCGACCTCATCTTGATTCAATCCGGGGTGTACAAAGAAGCGGTGGCGGTGACCACGCCGGGGCTTACCCTTCGCGGCGTCGACCGCAACGAAGTAATACTCGACGGAGAGTTCACCCGGCCCAACGGCGTTTTCGTGACCGCTGACGGCGTGGCGGTGGAGAACATGACCGCTCGCAGCTACACCGTCAACGGCTTCTTCTGGGACGGCGTCGTCGGTTACCGAGGCTCCTACCTGACCGCCGTCGATGCTTGGGTGTACGGCATCTACGCCTTCGACTCGGTCGACGGACTGTTTGAGCACTCGTACGCGTCGGGCTCGTGGGACGCAGGGTTCTACGTCGGCCAATGCAACCCATGCAACGCGGTGGTCACCGACGTTGTGGCCGAGTTCAACGGCCTCGGCTACTCGGGCACCAACTCGTCAACCAACATGTTCATCGTCAACTCCGAGTGGCGTCACAATGTCGCCGGCATCGTGCCGAACACGCTCGATTCCGAACTGCTGCCGCCGGCGGAGAACGTCGTGGTGGCTGGCAACTACATTCATCACAACGGCGAAACCGAACGTGCCCCCAACCGGGCGGCGGAATGGTCGGCCTACGGCAACGGTGTGGTGCTGGCCGGGGTGCGAGACACCGTGGTCCGAAACAACCTGATGGTCAACAACCGTTCGGGCGGCGTGCAGGTGGTGTCGATGATCGACGCCACGTTGTGGCCCTCTGGCGGCAACGAGGTACGAGACAACGTGATCATGGGTTCGGGCCGAGCGGACTTGTTGATGGGCGGACCAGCGGAACAAGGCTCGTGCTTCGCCGGCAACGACGCGTCGTCTTCGGTACCGGGCACGCTTGAATTGCTGCACAACTGCGACGGCATCAATCTGCCCATGTGGTACGGACTGGCCACCTCATCAGATCCGTTGGGCCGCATCGCGCAAGCACACCACGGTCAGAACCCGCAACTAGAACACGGCGACGCTCCCAAGCCGGAGTTGAGGTTCGACCAGCTACCGGGCGGACTGGACGCCGAAGTGGTGCCAGCCGTTGACGTCTTTAACTCGTTGAACTTCGACCCGGCGGCCCTGGTCACGCCGGAGCTGCCTGACGGAATGGAAATCGACAGCCGTCGGGCCACCATCTTTGGTGTGGTACTGGGTGCTGGTTTTTGGCCGGTGTTGTTCGGTGCGTTGATGTGGTGGGTTCCCGCCCTGGTGTGGATCATCGGGGGGTTCTGGGCGCTGATCAAGATGTGGCTCGGTTCTGGGCGTGAATCGATGGGCACCGGAGCGCGGGCCTTCTGGACCCTGTTGGTTGTCGCCATTCCCGTTCTCGGTGTGCTGGCGTTCGCCTTGTTAGGCAACCGTGGCTGGGGTGTAGGCCGACGTCTTGGCACAGTGGCCGGCGGCATCGTCGTGTGGCTTGCGGCCACCGTTGGAGCCCTACTGGTCGGCGGTGTGTTCTGACCGAGAACCATGACCGTCGGGAGGCCTTGAAGAGGCTGGGGGTTGGTGGCTTGACCGTTGCCGCCGCCGGGCTGGCTGGCGCTGTCGGTGGCAGTCGGGCCGCCGCCGAGTCGACTGATGAAGATGCGACTGGCTCATCCGGCGACTCGCACGGCAACTCCCACGGCGATTCGTATGACGGTGGAGCAACCGGCGACCCCGAGGCCGGTCGGGTCTCATCGGAGTTGCC
>CALJMD010000354.1 GCA_937981915.1 uncultured Acidimicrobiales bacterium | reverse complement strand
CCGTTCATCTTGGGCATGTGATAGTCGGTGACGACCAAGTCGTATTGCCGATCCTGTTTGAGATGAGCCAAGGCGGCTTCGGCGTCGTTGAAAAGTGTGACATTGGCTCCCCAGCCCTCCAGGGTTCGTTGCAGGATCATGCGGTTGGTTCGATTGTCGTCGACCACCAGGAAACGTCGATTGGTCAAGTCGATGATGGGCAGCGGATCCGGTGGCTCTTCAGACAAGGGCACAACGATGGTGAAGTAGAACGAGCTGCCGACGCCGACTTCGCTTTCGGCCCAAATCTTCCCACCCATCAATTCAACGAACCTCTTGGAAATGGCCAGGCCGAGGCCGGTCCCCCCGAACTGACGGGTGGTCGCTATGTCGGCCTGTTCGAACGCACTGAAGATCCCATCGATCTTGTCCGGTGAGATTCCGACGCCGGTGTCGTGCACCTCGAATTGAAGCTCGACCTGAGCCTGGCCGTCAGCGGCGACCGGCTGGCCCACAGCGGCGACATTGATGACCACTTCGCCCTGAGACGTGAACTTGATGGCGTTGCCCACCAGATTGGTGATGACCTGTCGAATTCTGCCTGCATCGGCAATCACCCCTTCGGGGACGTTGCTGTCGGCGTCGATCAGGATTTCCACGTCCTTCTCGAACGCTTTGACCGCGATTGCTTGAGCGGTATCGGCCACAATGTCAGCCGGCGCGCAGACGGTTGGATCCAGCGTCATCTTTCCGGCCTCAATTTTGGAGAAGTCCAGAATGTCGTTGATGATCAACAGCAGAGCATCGGCCGATGACGATGCGATCTGCATGTATTCGCGTTGCCGCGGATCCAGTTCGGTTTCCAAGAGCAGGTCACACATGCCGATGACGGCGTTCATCGGCGTTCTAATCTCATGGCTCATGTTGGCCAAGAAGTTGCCCTTGGCCTCGTTGGCGGCATCAGCTGCTTCGATTGCCGCCTGCAACCGACGTCGAGAGTCGATCCGTTCTAATACCCGTCCGACCTGGAGTCCGACACTCTTCACCATGCGGAGAAGGTTCTCGTCCGGTTCCATTTCGTCTTCGGCGAAAAACTCGCACACCGCTTTCAGGTCACCGTCGACGACGACGGGAAACCCAAATGCTCCCTTGACGCCGACGTCATCGCAGAGTTGAGCCCGAGGGAAGTTCTCGTCGGTCTGGACGTTGACGATCCAAGCCGGTTCGAGGGTCTTCCAGATTCGACCCGGGAGCCCGACCCCCATGGCAAATCCGGTGCGTTCGGTCACCTCGGCCAAGTGTGCGAACGTGGTTTGTGACCGTAGCGACCAAATGCCGGTCGGTTCCAACTGTGCTTGGGTGGAGTCCGCCACGTCGTGAGTTGCTACGTCATGGGTTGCTACGTCGTGAGTTGCTACGTCTTGGGTTGCTCGGTCTTGGGTTACGACGTCGCTGGGAGTGGATGGAACGTACACGTGACCGACCGGCCATCCGGTCAGCTCGCACACGATGTCAACGCAGGCTCGTAATGCTTCATCGGTGCTCGATGCGTCGGCGGCAAGGTCGGTTGCTCGATGCAACAGGTTGGCCTCCAACGCCTGTTGTTCCAGCAGACGTTGACGTTGGGCGGCTTTGGTTTGAGCCTTCCGGCCTACCTCGATTTCACCGATCAACGCGTCAAGTTGACGGTCGTAGGCGCGACGGCGCCGACTGCTGCACACGTTGAACATGATGGCGACCGCTCCTGCAGCCACTGATGCCAGGCCTACAGATGGGTGGTCGGACGAAAACAAACCCATGGTCAGTTAACGACCGAGTTCAGCCTGACATTTAGCTGCTCGGACTCAAGGCAGGTTGGCTCGGATGGCTGTCAGGTGATAGCGCTGTCGACGTGTCTACGTGTCAGTGTGTAGCCCGAACCACGGTTCGCGGGACAGTTCGCCTTCGGCCACGGCCCGGTCCTGCGGGTCGGCGATGGCCGCCACCTGCGTCCGCGCAGTGTCAAGCGTTGCCGTGGCCTGCTCGGTCATACCGTTGGCAGCTTGCGCTCTGGCCAAAGCTTCGTAGGCCATGGCCAGGTCCCAGTCGGCGACGAGATCCGGATTGGCGATGCAGAGATCCAATGCGGTTGAAGCATGGCGGAGCGCTTCGGCTGCGTTGTCCGAGACAACGGCCGCCCGCGCCACCAGATACTCGGCTCTGGCGTGATTGGCCGCCGTGCCGACCTGGTACCAGTGGTGGGCGGCCGCTTGAGCGCTGTACAGCAGTTGGGTTCGCTCGGACTTGGGACTGTCAGCGGTCACGGTGCCTGCGTCAAGCACATCCCACACCTGGTTGTTGAGGCGCACCGCGAACCATCGGTTCAGGGCGTTCAGGTCGTCGTCGGTCGGATTCTTGGGGAGTTCGATGGTGTCCGAGGTTAGAAACAGGTGGTCAAGACGTCAACCACCACGTCGTCTTCGTCGACAACGGGAAGCACCCTCCACTTATCGAACGTCGTGCACGGATGGGAAATGCCGAGGGTCACCGGTAGACCAACCGCCACCCGATCGTCGGGTTGAATCCGCATGAACCCGTGCTGATCCATGAGCCGATCAACCGTCCAGTGCGAGGGGTTGGGGTCGAGAACGACCGGTAGGCCGGCATCCTCGGAGACGTCGCGTCGACCGATGTTCAACAACGCCAAGGACGGCTCAGGTCGAGACTGCACCAGCGCCCGAACCTCCAACGCCGGTTGCAGGGCTGGTTGAAGATCGGTCGGCGACAACTCGGCGTACATTCCGTGATCGTGGGTGACGTAGCACCCGGAGCGAAGGACCACGGCCGGTGACAGGTTTGACGTCGGGTTTGGTGAGGCGTTGCGGTGGCGATCTCGGCAAGCGCCGAGCACGTCCACGACCCGGTCGAAGTAGGCGCTACCACCGGCGGTGAGAAGAGGACGGCCCCCGGTTATCAGCTCGGGGGAGAAC
>CALJMD010000353.1 GCA_937981915.1 uncultured Acidimicrobiales bacterium | reverse complement strand
CCGTTGAAGATGACGACAAGCGGCCGCAGGAGCCATTGGCTTATCCGCATCGGGGTCAGCGTGGCCATGGCCAGCGCCTCGGGGTAGCGCAGGGCAATAGTCTTCGGGAGAAGTTCGCCCAGCACGACCTGCAGGGCGGTGATGAGCAACAGCACGACGATCACGGCGGCGCCTCGACCGGCTGAGCCCAACCACTGCTCAAAAATGGGTGTCAACCGTGCCTGGCCGTAGACACCGGCAACAAGGCTCGACAGTGTGATCCCGATTTGGCAGGCGGCCACGTAGTTGTCCAGCCGCTCGGCGTCTTGCAGGATCGCCAACAGGCCTTTGGCTTGGCCGCTGCCGCCTTCGGCGCTTTCCTGCACTCGGGACCGCCGAGATCCCACGGTGGCGAACTCGGCAGCAACATACAGAGCGTTGAACCCGACCATCACAAGAATGAGTAGAAGGGTGATAAATGTCGTCATCTCAGGAAAGAGCGTACTGATCTCGCGGCCAAGTTCACTTATTTCCCGGTGGTCAATGACCAACGCTCTTCGTCGGGAATAAGAAGATTCACTACGGCGTTACATGTAGTACTTACTTGTAATCGTGATTACAACGTTCGGATTCGGGTATCGGATCGAGCGTTGTACATCTGAACGGAGTAGCCATGTCCGCCACCGATGCACCTGACACATCCAAAGCCGGAGACGTTTCCGAATCGGACTCGCCATCCGGCACAACGTCAACTAACACGCCAACTGGTACAACGCCATCCAGGTCCCAAACCTTCCCAGTACTACCAATCCCCGACGGCGTCATCTTTCCCGAGATGGTCCTAACCGTCACACTTCAATCCCCCGACGCCCGCCAGCTCCTCCAAGCCATCGCGCTGGAAGACGACCGCACCACCCCCGACACCGACAAAACCATCCTCCTGGTACCCAAGAACGACGGCCAATTCGCCGCCGTCGGCGTTACCGCCACCGTCGTTGGACGGGACAAGCTGCCCGACGGGTCGCCCATGGTCACGCTCCGGGCCCACGACCGAGCCGTCATCAACGTGGCAGTGCCGGGTCGCCCCGGCCCGGTCGCCAACGGCGTGCTCTGGGTTGAAGCCGACGTAATCGAAGAGCCGACGCTCGACCGCGACCGGCCGTCGGACACCCTTGCCTTGGCCACCCGTTACCGGGCCGCCGCCAAAGCGCTGTTGGAACGAGTGGGAGGCGCCAGGGCCCAAGGTGCCGTGCCACCGCTGGAACGCCCGGGGGTTCTGGCCGACTCGATCGCCTACTGGCCTGATCTGTCCCACGACCAACGAATCGAACTACTGGAAACGCTCGACGTCGACCAGCGGCTTGAGCTGGCCACCGAGTGGGCCAAAGTAGCGTTGGCCGAAATTGAGATGCGGGAAACCATCCAGGAGAACGTGACCAAGGGCCTGGAAGACACCCAGAAAGAAGCAATCCTTCGCCGACAGATGGCCGCTATCCAGGATGAACTGGGTGATGGCCAGGGCGATGCAATCGCCGACTACCGGGCCAAACTCGACGCCGTTGTGTCAGACGGATCGGTGACCGAATCTGTTGCCTCCGCCGTTGGCAGTGAAATCGATCGCCTCGAGCGTATGGGCGGCGAGTCAATGGAGTCCAACTGGATACGCAGCTGGCTGGACACCGTCTTCGAAATCCCGTGGGCTGAGCGATCAAGTGACGACATCAGCCTCACCGATGCCCGAGCAATTCTCGACGAAGACCACACCGCGCTGGACGAGGTGAAAGAACGTCTCGTCGAGTATCTGGCCGTTCGCCGACTTCGAAACGAGCGGCTAAACACCAACGACGAAGACGCTGCCAACAGCGAAGACGCTGCCAACGGCGAAGAAGCCTCGGTTGGCGGCAATCGAAAAGGAGAGCGTGAACGAGGACGTCAACGAGGAGGAGCCATCTTGGCCCTCGTCGGACCCCCCGGTGTCGGTAAGACCTCGCTTGGAGAGTCGGTGGCCTCGGCCCTTGGACGCTCGTTCGTCCGCATGGCCCTGGGCGGCATCCGTGACGAAGCGGAAATCCGCGGCCACCGTCGAACGTACGTCGGTGCCCGACCCGGTCGTCTGGTAAAAGCGTTGACCGAAGCCGGGTCGATGAACCCGGTGATCCTCCTAGACGAGATCGACAAGGTCTCGGGCGGTTGGCAGGGCGATCCTTCGGCGGCGCTACTGGAGGTGCTTGACCCGGCGCAGAACCACTCGTTCCGAGACAACTACTTGGAGTTCGAGCTCGACTTGTCCGACGTGGTCTTCTTGGCCACTGCCAACACGCTCGACACTATTCCCGGCCCCCTCCTCGACCGGCTCGAAGTCATATCGCTCGACGGATACACCGAAGCCGAGAAGGTCACGATCGCCAGGGATCACTTGCTGCCCAAACTCACCTCCGGCAACGGTCTGCGAACAGACGAAATCGAGATACCGGACGAGACCGTGGCCGCCGTGGTATCGCGATACACCCGTGAGGCCGGAGTACGCGGCCTCGAACGACGGCTCGACAAGATCATGCGTAAGACGGCCGTTGTCATCAGCGACATCGAAGCCGGTGACGCCGAAAGGGACCTACCGGTAACCGTGTCGGTGGAGGATCTCTCCGACCTGTTGGGCAAACCCATACCGGCCGAGGACACCAAGGGCCGGATCGATCGGCCCGGCATCGCCACCGGCTTGGCCGTCACCGGTGCTGGCGGCGACGTGTTGTTCGTGGAAATCGCACTGATCGACGGTGACGGCGATCCGATCCTGACCGGACAACTGGGCGACGTCATGAAAGAGTCGGCCACCATCGTGTCCTCGCTGGTATCGATGTTGGCCACCAGTGGTCGCTACTCGACGGCCGACGATTCGCTTCCAAGCGGCGTGCCGGACGGAAAACGCGTACACGTTCACTTCCCCGCAGGAGCGGTCCCCAAGGACGGCCCCTCCGCCGGTATCACGATGACCACTGCCCTGGTCAGCTTGCTCACCGGTCGGCAGGTGCGATCCGACGTGGCCATGACCGGTGAAATCACGCTTCAAGGCAAAGTGCTGCCGATCGGAGGAGTCAAGCAAAAAGTGTTGGCCGCTCACCGCGAAGGTATCCGCACCGTCCTGTTGCCCCAGGGCAACGCCCAAGATGTCGACGACATCCCAGATGACGTGCGGGACCTGATTGACGTTCGGCTGGTTTCGTC
>CALJMD010000352.1 GCA_937981915.1 uncultured Acidimicrobiales bacterium | reverse complement strand
GGTGACCCTGTCGAACAAGTTGGGGCGAGCGGTCCGCTGGACCGAGTCCCGGTCCGAAGCGGCGTTCTCCACCCATCAGGGCCGAGGCCAGCTGCAGACCATCGAGGTGGCAGCCGACGACTCGGGCAAGATCAGCGGTGTTCGGGTCCACATCGATGCCGACATGGGTGCCTACATGATGCTCATCACACCCGGCGTGCCGCTTCTCGGAAGCTTCCTGTACACCGGTGTGTATGACGTTCCGGCGTTCGGGTTCACCTGCGACGGCTATTTCACCAACCTGACCCCGACCGACGCCTACCGTGGCGCCGGTCGCCCGGAGGCCTCGTACGCCATCGAGCGGGCGATGGACATGTTGGCGGCCAAGGTTGGGGTTGGCCCCGACGAGATCCGTCGCCGGAACTATCTGGGCGGAGGTGGGCCGTTCGAGAATCTGGAGACTGCCTCCACGTTGGTGTTCGACTCGGGCAACTACGGCCCCAGTATGGACGCCGCGCTGGACATGGCCGGCTACGACGATTTGCGAGCCGAACAGCAGCGTCGCCGAGACGCCGGCGAGTCCAAGCAGCTGGGAATCGGTCTGTGTACCTATGTGGAGATCTGCGGTCTGGCTCCCAGCCGGGCCCTGGGTGGTCTCAACTATGGTGCCGGCGGTTGGGAGCACGCGGTTGTCCGTTTCCTGCCGACCGGCAAGGTTGAGGTGGTGACCGGTTCAACACCGCACGGTCAGGGTCACGAGACGTCGTGGTCGATGATCGTGGCCGACAAGTTGGGCATCGATCCCGACGACGTGCAAGTCCTTCACTCCGACACCGCGATCAGTCCGCTCGGTCTCGACACCTACGGCAGCCGTTCGCTGTCGGTCGGTGGCGTGGCGGTGGCGATGGCGTGCGACAAGGTGGTTGAGAAAGCCAAGTTGATCGCCGCCCACCAGATGGAGGCCAACGCCGACGATTTGGAGTTTGCCGGCGGTTCGTTCACCGTCAAGGGCTCACCGGAGAGCACCATGCCGATTCAGGCGGTGGCCTTCGGGGCGTTCACGGCGCACAACCTGCCGGACGGAATGGAGCCGAACCTGCAGGAGCAGGTGACCTTCGATCCTCCGAACTTCGCCTTCCCCTTCGGGACGCATGTCGCGGTGGTTGAGGTGGACGAGGACACCGGTGACGTGACCTTGATGGACTACACGGCCATTGATGACTGTGGCACGCAGATCAACCCGTTGATCGTCGAGGGCCAGGTTCACGGTGGCATTGTGCAAGGTGTGGCTCAGGCCCTCTGGGAGGAGGCCAGCTACGACGCCGATGGCAACTGTAAGAACCCGTCGTTCCTCGACTATCTGGTTCCTTCCGCCGCTGAGGTTCCATTCATGAAACTGGGTTCGACCACCACGCCGAGCACCAGCAACCCGCTGGGAGTGAAGGGTGTTGGCGAGGCCGGAACGATCGGTTCGGCTGCCGCGGTGATTAACGCCGTGTGCGACGCACTCAGCCCGTATGGGGTGACCGACATCAAAATGCCGGCCACACCGGCCCGGGTGTGGAAGACCATTCAGCAGGCCAAGGGAGGTCAATCATGATTCCGGCACCAGTCGACTATGTCGAGGCCGATTCGGCCGATGCCGCTATCGCGGCCCTCACCCAACACGGCGATGAGGCCAAGCTTTTGGCCGGTGGTCACAGCTTGATTCCGCTGATGAAGTTCCGCTTGGCCACGCCGACCGTGCTGGTCGATATTGGCCGGTTGAGCGATCTCAGCTACATCAACGATGGCGGCGACCACATCGCTATTGGTGCGTTGACTACTCATCGGGCGTTGGAGACCAGCGCCTTGTTGCAGGCCGACGCCCCGATCATGGCGCATGTGGCTTCGCAGGTTGGTGACCCGGCGGTTCGCCACCGGGGAACGCTCGGTGGTTCGCTGGCTCACGGTGATCCGGCGTCCGACTTGCCTGCTGCCCTGTTGGCATCACGTGGTTCGGTGGTAGCCAAGGGTCCGAACGGCGAGCGGGTCATTCCTGCCGATCAACTGTTCACCGGGTTTTTGGAGACGGCGCTTGGCGCTGACGAACTGATGACAGAGGTTCGAATTCCGAAGGCCACTGGTGCCGGTTGGTCGTATCAGAAGTTCAATCGTCGAGCCCAGGATTGGGCCATCGTCGGCGCTGCCGCAGTGGGGTCGAACAATGGGGCGGGGGCCACGGTTGCCCTGGTCAACATGGGCGCCACTCCGATGCTGTCCGGTTCGGTGAACGCCGCGTTGAGTGGTGGCGCCGATGCGGCAGGGGCAGCGGCCGTTGCCGCCGAAGGAACGTCTCCTCCTGAGGACCTGAATGGCGACAGCGAGTATCGGAGCCACTTGGCTCGGGTGTTGGTGAAGCGGGCCTTGGACGAGGTTGGCTCCTAGAACATCTGAAAGAGGCGACTACCAGCCGTACCGTAACTTACTTACGTTACGGCTGGTAGTTCTTGCCGCCGCTGCTAGGCTTTTTCTATACCGGTCGTGGGCTCACCCTCGGGGAGAGGAAAAGAGTGAGCCCACGACCGATTTACGTTTTCCGCCTGTGGTGGCTGGCTGGTGCCGTCGCTGCACCAGCGGATTCTTTTGGTTGCGCTGCGATCTACTACCCTGAACCCGGTGAGTGACTCGATGAGTGGCACTGTTTCCCTTCCGACCTCGGTCGATGAGGTTGTCAAGGGCTTGGCCGACAACGACTACCTGCCCGATGAGGGTTTGGCCACGTCGATCTTTTTGGCGGTGACGCTTCGCCGCCCGTTGTTTCTCGAAGGTGAAGCCGGGGTCGGCAAGACCGAGGTGGCCAAAGTCTTGGCTCGCTGGATGCAGGCTGACTTCATCCGGCTTCAGTGCTACGAGGGCATCGACTCTACGCAGGCCGTGTACGAGTGGGACTACGTGCGTCAGCTACTGCACTTGCGGACCGCTGAGGCTACCGGCGGGGCGTCTACCGGTGAGGCCGACAAGTTGGAGGCCGAACTGTATGACGAGCGGTTCTTGACTCGTCGACCGTTGCTGCAAGCCATCGACCGGCCCGCCGACTCACCGGCTGTCTTGCTGATTGACGAGGTCGATCGGGCCGACGACGAGTTCGAAGCGTTCCTGCTTGAAGCGCTGTCCGACTACACCATCACCGTTCCCGAGTTGGGAACCTTTACCGCCGCTACGCCGCCGCTGGTCATTTTGACGTCCAACCGAACCCGTGATGTGCACGACGCGTTGAAGCGTCGCTGTCTCTATCACTGGGTGGAGCACCCCGACTTCGAACGTGAGGTCGAGATCGTCAAGTTGCGAGCTCCCGGTGTGGCCGAATCCCTGGCCCGCCAGGTGGCGGCGTCCACCGAAGTTATGCGCAACCTTGGTTTGTATAAGCCTCCTGGCGTCGCCGAAAGTATCGATTGGGCGTTGTCGTTGTCGGCTCTCGGTCAACAGATGATGGATGAGCGTTCGGTAATGGCCACGCTGGGAAGCGTGTTGAAGTATCGGGAAGATCAGCACCGGGTGGCCGAGCACGGAATCCCCAACCTGATTCGTGACGCATTGTTTCGGGACGGCGCCGCTTGACGTCGACGCCCACGGCCCTCGAGTCGCCGCCGTCTCCAGACGGTGAGCGGATGGCGGTGGCGTTCTGTCGAATGCTTCGTGCCGCCGGGCTCCGGTTGCCGCCTTCGTCAACCATCAATTTTGTGCAATCTCTCGGCCTGGTGGGGGTGGAGTCGCGGTCGTCCGTCTATTGGGCGGCGAGAGCCACGCTGGTTCACCGGCCGGAGGATCTCGAGTTGTTCGACCGGATCTTCGCCGCCTTCTGGGAGCAGGAAACCTGGGAGACCGTTGCCTCCGAAACCATCGCTCAAGATGTTGTCCTGGCGTTGGATCTCGGTGATGAGGACGACGATGACGATGAAAGCGACGACGAGGCCGACGGCCCCGACGGTGATGTTCAGGAGGTGCGCTTCTCCAGCGTTGAGGTGTTGACCGAAAAGGACTTCGCCCAATGCACCGACGAAGAGATCGTCGAGTTGAACCGGCTGATGTCGGCCATGCGCTTTACCACCCATCAGCGTCGCAGCCGCCGCTTGACCCCCACTCGTTCCCGCACCGGCCGCCCCGACCTGCGCCGCACGGTCAAGTGGGCGCTGCGCCATCAAGGCGAACCGGTTCGCCGAGCGTTTCAGCAGCCGTCGAGTCGACCTCGCCGGCTGGTTTTTGTGTTGGATGTATCGGGGTCGATGGAAGCATACGCTCGGGCCCTTATTCGCTTTGCTCATGCCGCGGTGAGCGCCCGTAGCCGAGTCGAGGTGTTCGCGTTGGGGACTCGCCTGACTCGGCTCACCCGATATTTGAACAGCCGAGATCCCGACCGGGCCATGCACGAAGCGCTGCCGAAGGTGAAGGACTGGGCTGGTGGCACCCGATTGGGCGATGGCGTTGCCGAGTTCAACAGTGAGTGGGCGGTGCGCGGTATGGGCCGGGGAGCGGTTGTTGTCGTTCTCAGCGATGGTTGGGATCGGGGTGACCCGGAGTTGCTCGGCTCCGAGATGCAACGCCTGCACCGGGTGACCCATGAGTTGATCTGGGTGAACCCGCTGAAGGCCACTCCCGGTTATGCCCCGCTGGCTGCTGGAATGGCGGCCTCGCTGCCACATGTTGATCGTTTTGTTGAAGGCCACTCGTACGCTTCATTGGAACAGTTGGCCAACATTATTGCTGTTGAGTAGGCCGCCGTCTGTCCGGTCATTGACGTGACCGGATGACTGACTAGACCGGATTGACCCATGACAACTCCACCGCCACCCGAGTCTCCCGCCGATGATCTTCAATCCATGGGCGCTTCTTCGGTTCCCCCAATGCCATCGCCAACACCGGCACCTGCGGGCGCCAACGCCGCCGCCAACCGTCCTCGCTGGGGAATTCTGGATGTCATCCTCGGATTCCCGTTCTTTTTGATCATGGCCCTGGGCGGCCTTGTGGTGGGCGTGATCATTGAAGGGGTCGATGTCGCCACGTTGTCCGATTCGACCGCCACTGATGCCCTACCGATTGGGGTTTTGGCCCTGTCGCTTCTCTTCCAGCAGGCAGCGCAGGCTGGTTGGCCGTGGCTGGTGTCGAAATGGAAGGGTCTCGGGTTCCAGACCGATTGGCGGGTCTATTTCAAGGTGGAAGATATCTGGCTTGGCTTTGTCACCGCGGTCATTGGTTTGGGTGCAGCGTTCCTAGCGGGTTCGGCGGTGTCGTGGCTGGTGGGGTTGAGTGACGAAGCGGAAGCCGACAACACCCAGTTTCTCCGCGATGCCGAGGGCTCCCCGTGGTTGTTCGTGATGCTGTTCGCGGTGGTGGTTGGCGCACCGGTTTCAGAAGAACTGTTCTTCCGCGGGTTGGCGCTTCGGGCGTTCGAACGTTCCGCCGGTGGGAACAAGATTTTCGCAGTGATTGCTTCCGCCTTTGTCTTTGCTCTGCCGCACTTCATCGGGTCCGGCTGGCAAGGGACCGCGGTGTTGTTGTCGTCGATCTTCATGGTCGGCGTTGTGCTGGCGGTCGCCGTGTATCAGACCGGCCGATTGGGTACCGCTATTGTTGCTCACATGATGTTCAATGCCATTGGGGCGGCTGGTGCCCTCGGCTACTTCGATCAGTTCTTGCCGTCGTGATCCCCATCGGGCTTGGTGAGGCGAACGTGGGTGCAGGTCGATGAGTACCGGGGTTCTTCGGCTGGATCGTCAGTCGTGGGTTCGGGTGGTGAATATCGGGGTCAAAGTTATGTTGCTGGCGGCGTTCGCCGTCGCCATCTTCGTTCCCCCTGAAGCGGTTCAGGGCAAGGCCATGGGATTTCGGGCTCCCCTCTTCTTGGCTCCCGCTGTCATCGTTCCCCTTCTGGCCCGGGTTCGTGGCTGGGATCCGTATCCTCACACCGCGGACGCGCTGGCATCGGCGCCGTTTCTGTTGGACACACTCGGCAACTTGTTCGGGTTCTACGACAACTTCGCCGTCACCGATGACATCTTGCATGCCTTGAACTGGATCCTGTTGGTGGCGGCCTATCACGCCTTCCGGTTCCGCAACGTGTTCGATCGTCGCAACGCCGTGTTCTTGGGCTACGGCTTCGGTGCCCTGGCCATCATTTGGTGGGAGATCATGGAGTGGGCGGTCTCCGAGGACGGCTTCGGCGGTGCCGGCGGTTTGGCCTTGACCTATGAGGACACCATTGGTGATCTGGCGTTGTCCAGCACCGGTGGCCTGGTCGGCTCGGTGTTGGCAGTGTGGGTGCTAGGGCCCGGGCGGTCCGTGGATCGTTAGCCCAATCGGTCGAGAGCTTTGCCTGCCCGAGCGGCGACTGACTTTCGGGTTGAACCAGTGAACTGTTCCAGTCGAGGTTTCAACCAGGTCGCCAGTGTCGGGTCGTCTACCGCCCAGTGGGTGAGGGTCTCGATTGTTGAGTTCTGCACGATCCAGTCGTCGGAGTTGTCCAGGTAGTGTTTGAGCCGCTCGGTGGCCGTGGACCGCTGCTTGGGCGTGAGCAGGTGGTCAAGCTCTCGACACATCTGGGCGAACGTCCAGTTGATAGAAGGTTGGTTGATGGCGGAGACCGTGTTGACGAAACCGTCAAGGTAGGGGGCCACTAGTTGTTCATCGGCTCGCCAGAGCCGTTTGAATGAACTGGAGACTCGTAGCCGCGCCCACTCGTCGGGCTGAAAGTAGCAGCGGTAGAGATCTTCGATCAGAGCCGGGTCGGCGAGGATCAGTTCGACCGCTTCTTCGGTCCGGCCCAGGGTGTTGACCGGTTCGTTCAACATGTCGACGAATCGCTGGGCGTCGGTAGATAGTGGCGCCATTGCCACACCGTAGCCAACGTGGTGCGCTTGGAACAGGCTGTCCGGTTTGGGCTAGGGTCTGTCGCCATGGCTGATGGTTCGCTCGACAGGTACGAACGGTTTCCCGGGTTGACGATCGATCGTCCCGAGGACGGCATTCTTCGAATGATCCTCGACACTCCGGGCAAGTTGAACGCTGTTGACCGGGTCAAGCACGCCAACCTTGCTGATGTATGGGTGGAGATCGGTCGTGACCCCGACACCAACGTTGTTTTGGTGCACGGTGCCAACGGGGCCTTTTCGGCCGGTGGTGACATGGGGATGATCGACGACATCATGGCTGATCCGGCGTACCGAAACGAGGTCTTCCACGAGGCTCGAAATCTGGTCTACAACATGATCAACTGCTCGAAGCCGATCGTGTCGGCCATCGAGAAGGTGGCGGTGGGTGCCGGTCTGGCCACCGCGTTGATGGCTGACGTTTCGGTCTGTGGCCGCGACGCTCTCATCATCGACGGCCACACCAAGATCGGGGTGGCCGCAGGGGATCACGCCGCCATTATTTGGCCGTTGTTGTGCGGCATGGCCAAAGCCAAGTACTACCTGATGACCTGTGAGCCGCTGACGGGGGCCGAAGCGGAACGAATTGGTCTTGTTTCGTTGGCCGTCGACGACGATGCTGTCATCGAGGAGGCCACTGAGGTGGCTCGCAAACTCAATCGAGGTTCTGCTCAGGCGATCCAGTGGACCAAGTTGGCGCTCAACAACTGGCTGCGGATGGCCGGTCCAACCTTTGATGCTTCGGTGGCCTTGGAGATGCTGGGCTTCGGTGGCGCTGACGCGGCCGAAGGGGTTGCGGCGGTGAAAGAGAAGCGCCAGCCGAGCTTTTAGTTCGGCCCCGGATTTTTAGTTCGGCCCTGGGACCTGATTTCTATAGGAAATTGGCTCTTGAGGTCGTGTCTTGCGCCAGCCCGATAGGCTTGTAAGAGGTCGTTGCGGCTCCGGATAGCACATTCGTTGTGAACGGACCAATCCGGCCGTAGCCTAACTAGCTGGCGCTTAATGCACCTGTGGTGCATCGCGTCGCCCGCCTCGGAGTTCCACTCCACTGGCCGGGGCCTATGACTGCACGGTGTGGTGACGCTTTTTGTCACAACTATCCGTCGGACATTGGCTGTCGACCGAGTCGAGGCTTCCCCCCGAAAAGTTTCCGCCCTGCCCAAGAGGTGCCTGGTGCCCACAATACAACAGCTGGTCCGCAAGGGCCGTCAAAACAAGACACGCAAGGGTACGACACCGGCCTTGATGGGTTCCCCTCAACGCCGCGGCGTCTGCACCAGGGTGTACACGGCCACGCCGAAGAAGCCGAACTCGGCTCTGCGTAAGGTCGCTCGTGTCCGCCTCACCAGCGGTATCGAAGTCACCGCTTACATTCCCGGTGAGGGACACAATCTTCAGGAGCACTCGATGGTCCTGGTCCGCGGCGGTCGTGTAAAAGACCTGCCCGGTGTTCGCTACAAGATCATTCGCGGCACGCTCGACACCTCCGGTGTTCGCGACCGCAAGCAAGCCCGCAGCCGCTACGGCGCCAAGAAGGATTAGTAACCATGCCCCGTAAAGGCCCGGCCCCCCGACGCGAACTCGCCCCCGACCCGGTTTACCGGTCGGTATTGGTGACACAGCTGATCAACAAGGTTCTGCTGTCCGGCAAGAAGACGACGGCAGAACGAATCGTCTACGGCGCGTTCGAGATCGTTGGCGAAAAGACCGGTGGCGATCCCGTCGCCGCCTTCAAGCGTGCGGTGGACAATGTTCGCCCTCAGCTTGAGGTTCGCAGCCGCCGCGTTGGCGGTGCCACCTATCAGGTTCCGGTTGAGGTTCGTCCTCGTCGGGCAACCACGTTGGCTGTTCGCTGGCTGGTCACCTACTCGCGTGAACGACGTGAGCGGACCATGGCCGAACGTCTGGCTAACGAGATCCTCGATGCCTCGAATGGCATCGGTGCGTCGGTGAAACGACGTGAAGACCTTCACAAGATGGCCGAGTCCAACAAGGCCTTCGCCCACTACCGCTGGTAACTGAATTCAAGGACCATCTGACTCGCCATGGCTGACCGACCTTCACCCCTCGAAAAGTACCGCAACATCGGCATCATGGCCCACATTGATGCCGGTAAGACGACAACGACCGAGCGCATCCTCTTCTACACCGGCAAGAACTACAAGATCGGTGAAGTCCACGACGGTGGCGCCACCATGGACTGGATGGAGCAAGAGCAGGAGCGTGGTATCACTATCACGTCCGCTGCCACCACCTGTTTCTGGGACGATCACCGGGTCAACATCATCGACACCCCCGGTCACGTCGACTTCACCGTCGAGGTTGAGCGATCCTTGCGCGTGCTTGATGGCGCCGTCGCTGTCTTTGACGGTGTTGCCGGTGTGGAACCGCAGACCGAAACGGTGTGGCGTCAGGCCGACCGTTACGGCGTTCCCCGCATGTGTTTCGTCAACAAGCTTGACCGCACAGGCGCTGACTTCTTTTTCTGTGTCGACACCATCAAGGAACGTCTGACCAACGACATCGCCGTTCTCCAGCTCCCGATCGGTACCGAGTCGGACTTCACGGGCGTCGTTGACCTCGTGCAGATGAAAGCTCTCGTATGGCCGAAGGCCACCGACGAGAAGGATCTCGGTGCTACCTATGAGGTAGAGGAGATCCCTGCCGATTTGGCTGAGCAGGCTGCCGAGTACCGGGCAGAACTGATGGACGTTGTTGCCGGCGCTGATGAAACCCTCATGGCCAAGTACATCGAGGATGAGGAAATCACCGAGGATGAGCTCAGGGCCGGTATCCGGTCTGCCACTATTTCTGGCGCCATTGTCCCCATCCTTTGCGGTACGGCCTTCAAGAACAAGGGCGTGCAGCCGCTTCTCGATGCAGTCGTGAGCTACTTGCCGTCACCGCTCGATCTTCCGCCGGTTGAAGGCAACCTTCTTAAGGGCGGCGACGCTGTCGAGCGCAAGCCCAGCGATTCCGAGCCGTTCTCCGCTCTGGCGTTCAAGATCATGAACTCGCCGCAGCAGGGTGAAGGAAAGCTGACCTACTTTAGGGTCTACTCCGGGCGTCTGGAACAAGGCGCTCAGGTTCTCAATGCCCGCACGGGGAACAAGGAGCGCATCGGTCGTCTCGTCGAGATGCACTCCATCAAGAAAGAGATGCGCGAAGTTGCCATGACCGGTGACATTCTGGCCGTTCTCGGTCTCAAGGACGTGCGCACCGGCGACACGCTGACCGATGCCGACAATGCCATTGTTCTTGAGTCGCTCGACTTCCCGGACCCGGTTATCCACGTTGCGATCGAACCCAAAACCAAGGGTGATCAGGACAAACTGGCCAAGGCACTCACCGAACTCTCGGCCGAGGACCCGACCTTCACCGTCACAACCGATGAAGACACTGGGCAGACAATCATCGCCGGTATGGGCGAGCTCCACCTTGAGGTGCTCGTCGACCGCATGATGCGGGAGTTCAAGGTAGACGCCACCGTGGGCAAGCCTCAGGTTGCCTACCGAGAAACCATTACCTCCAAAGTCGACAAAGACACCTACACCCACAAGAAGCAGACCGGTGGTTCTGGTCAGTACGCCGAGATCACCATCATGATGGAGCCCAACGAGGTGGGTGGTGGTTACGAATTCGTCGACAAGATCACCGGTGGACGTATTCCCAAGGAGTACATCCCCTCGGTTAGCCATGGCATCGAAGAAGCGATGACCAATGGCGTTCTGGCCGGCTTCCCAACCGTCGACGTTCGTGTGACGTTGCTGGACGGCAAGTACCACGATGTTGACTCATCGGAGATGGCCTTCAAGATCGCCGGAAATATGGCCTTTAAGCAGACTGCTCGCAAAGCGAGCCCGGTACTGCTTGAGCCGGTCATGTCCGTCGAAGTGGTGACACCCGAAGATTACATGGGTGATGTCATCGGCGACCTGAACTCTCGACGAGGTCGGGTCGGTCAAATGGAAGCACGTGGATTGAACCAGGTGGTATCGGCCGAAGTGCCGCTGTCCGAAATGTTCGCCTACTCGAACGACCTGCGGTCAAAGACCCAGGGACGGGCCACCTACACCATGCAATTCCAGAACTATCAGCAAACGCCCGGCAACGTGCAGGAAGAAATCGTCCAGCGCATCCGGGGTGAGTGAGTGTGACGAGGCTCCCGCCTCGTCCTCCCAGGCTTTAGCCGCCCACGGCGCCTGAAGCTCGGGGAAACCTGAACGTACAATAAGCTCCGGTCACACTAACTCGGTCCGGAAAGCGAGAAGGAAACGGTTATGGCCAAGGAAAAGTTTGAGCGTAATAAGCCGCATGTGAATGTTGGGACCATGGGTCATATTGATCATGGTAAGACGACGTTGACGGCTGCGATTACGAAGGTGTTGTCGGATCGTGTTGAGGGTTCGAACGCGACA
>CALJMD010000351.1 GCA_937981915.1 uncultured Acidimicrobiales bacterium | reverse complement strand
TGATCGAAGAGCGGCACCGTGATGAGGCTCGGCCAGCTGGTTGTTGGCCAGCCCGCAGATTACCGATGCCGTGATCTGGGGTAGCGTGACGTCGTTGACGATTGCCCCTAGAGCGCACGGTGCGAAGATGTCGACATCTTGGGCGTGGATAGTGTGCGGATCGACCGCGGTGGCGTTCCACTGGGCGACGGCGGCGTCAACCGCCTCTTGGTTGATGTCGGCGACCACCAGCTTGGCGCCCGCGTCATGGAGGTGGGCGGCTAGCCGTGACCCGGCTGCTCCCAATCCCTGCACCGCCACCGCCCGGCCGTGCAGATCGGGTGATCCCCATTGGTGTTCGGCGGCCGCCTTGATGCTGACGAATCCTCCCAGGGCGGTGTAGGCCGACGGGTTGAATCCGGCCTCGTAGCGGGAGGCGTTGGCGAAAATGTAGTCGCAGTTCTCGGCCAGGATGTCGGCGTCAGCCGGCCCGACCCCGACGTCGATGGCGGTCCAGAAGCGGCCGCTGAAATGTTGCACGTGGTGGGCGAAAGCCCGGAGCAACTCCGGCTTGGCCGGATCGTTCGGGTCGGCCACGATTACGCACTTGCCGCCCCCCAGGGACAACCCGGCCATAGCGTTCTTGAACGTCATGCCCTGCGACAGACGTAGGACATCGTTGAGGGCGTCGTCGAGCGACTGGTACGGCTGCATTCGACAACCTCCAGCCGCTGGCCCTAACGCCGTGTTGTGTATAGCGATGATTGCCTGCAAGCCGACCGCTGGGTCATGGCAGAACAGGACTTCTTCGTGGCTGTCGAACGACGGATGGTCAAACACCATTGCTTCACGCTATTGGGGCGCTCGGCTTGTGTGGCGCAAAGGGCCGCCGCTATGCCGGCGCACAGGTGTCGCGGACAACAAGTACGACCTCGACGTCGTTGTTGGACGTGAAATAGAGGGCTTCTTGGATTTGTGGTTGCCCGTCCGGTCCGGCCGTTATCTCGATCGGAAGGTAAGCGATCAACAGTGCGTTCTGGGGGTGGACGTACGTAGCGCCGCACAATGAGGAGTCAGGGTCACGCCAGGCCAGTGTGAGATCGTCAATCAACTCTTGACCGGTCGGTTGGGTCGGATAGATAACAACGGGTTCCTGCGGGAAGAAGCCCTCGTCGGGGAGACTTTCGCGACGAATGTCGGGAAGAGTCGTTGTCGTTGACGGTGCCTCGGCCGCGGCTGTTTCGTCAGCAGCTGCGTCTTCGGCGAACTCTTCTTCGGCGTCACCAACCAAAGCTTGCGTATTGGCGGTGTTTTCATCGGCGCCGGCGGCCTCGCCGGTGCTTAGAGCGGCTTCGCTGTCGACGGCTTCTTCCTCCATGGCTTCTTCGACTTCGTCTTCCATGGCTGCATCATCTGCCATGGCGTCGTCGAAGTCGGCGTCAGCCGCCGGTTCAATCATCTCCGCTGCTTCCTCGGAGGCGTCGTCGGACGCGTCTTCGGTTGCTTGCATGGCGACAGAGCTTTCGTCTGAGCCGCCTCCGACCCGACCGGCCACGAAGACCCCTCCGACTAACAGCACCATGGCCCCGGCGGCCGCTGCCAGTAGCGATAGCCGTTCGCTTCGCCGGCCTCCTGTCGCCACGTCTCGTTGTTGTCGCCGATTGGTTAGGTCGATGACAGTGTCGTTCGATTGCTCTTGGAACGGCTCGGGTTGAGGTGCCGGGACCGGTTGGGAGTCGAATAGGTCGAGGGCGGCGTTGATCTGCCGGTCTTTGAGTCCGGTTGGTGGGACAGCACTTGATGCCCGTATGGCCACGGTGTCTCGGACCGTGCGAAAGGTTTCGACCCGGGCCAGCAGATCGGGGTCGCGCTCAACCTGAGCCGCCTCGTCAGGGGTGGCCTCGCCGTCCAAATAGACGGACGCCAGGAGATCGCGTTCTGCGTCGGTCATCGCCGGTTGCTCATAGGGGTGTTGCCGGTCACTCAGGTTCTCAGCTCAAAACTCTTAAGGTGTGCTCTGGTCGGTTTGACGATCGTTAACGTCGTTTGGTTCCCGACTTCTTCGATCTTCCGGTGATCTTCGGTCTGATTCCGGTTTGTTGTGGGTCGTTTCACCCAACTGGGCGTTACCGCTCGCACGGTTGGGGCCACCAAGGATGGATGCCAGCTGTCGGCGACCTCGGGCGATGCGGGATCGGACTGTGCCGGGCGGAATGTCTAATGTCTGAGCGATTTCGGCGTAATCGAGCCCGCCGATGTCTCGCATAAGGACCGGCATACGGAACTCTTCAGCCAGTTGGGCTAACGCGTGGTCCAGCTCATCGGAGACGGCGAGGCGTTCATCAAACGCCGGGTCGGCCTGGTCCTGAGCCGGTTCCGGGGTTTCGGCCAGGGCCAGGGGACGTCGGGAGCGGCGCCGCATCTCGTCCAGGCAGGCGTTGGTGGCTACCCGGTAGCTCCAGGTTTTGAAGGAGGAGCGCCCATCAAACTTGGGGAGTCCACGCACGATGGCCATGAGTGCTTCTTGGCAGCCGTCGGCGGCGTCGGCGTCGTTCCCGGCGACGCGACGACATACGGCGTATAGCCGGTCGTAGTGGCGTCGAAGGAGTTCGTCGGTGGCGTCCCTCGCACCGGCCCGAGCCTGAGCTACCAGCTCCTCATCGGATCGTTCGATTCTGCGAGCATAGCCTGGCCTTCCGCACGGTTCTGGCAGGTCATCCGTTCGATGGTTGCTGCTGCCCTGCCCCGCTTCAGTCAGCCGATGATAACTTCGCGGACCTCGATCCGGTTCCACAATTGGCCTTGTGAGTTCACGGTCTGGCCGGACCGGGTGTACCACACGAGGACCCACTCGGTTTCGGTGGGCGTGACGTCGATGGTCTGGGAGTCGTCACTGGCCCCGATCTCACCGACCTTCTGGCCGAACTCCGCAGGGGAGCCAACCCGTGGAACGTCACCGCTGATCTCGGGGTCGTCGCCAACCCAGATTTCCGCCGCCCAACCCTGAGCTTTGGTGATTACCGAGACACTGCTGACGTCGCTGGCGTTTTCCAGTTGGTAGAAGACGCCGACACCGTCACGATCTTCGAACTGATCGTCGGACAAGTTGGAGGTGTACCAGCGGTTGCCGCTGCTGTCTTCCTCATCGCCGTCGAAGGTGCGAGGCACCAGGCGTTGAAACTTGACGCCACCACCGGCCGGGTCGTACTCGAAGCCATCAACGATGATGATCGGGTCAGCCACCGATCCGGCGTCGACACCGCCGCTGCCGAAAGCGCTGAAGCCGCCGCCGACACCGAGGGCCAGCAGGCCGGCGATCATAAGACCGGCGATAATCAAAAGGCCGACAGCGGTTCGCCCCATCCACCCTCGGGA
>CALJMD010000350.1 GCA_937981915.1 uncultured Acidimicrobiales bacterium | reverse complement strand
GGCACAGTGTTGCCGACGATCCCGAGCTTGATGAACGCACCGTGGTTCGACTGGCAGAGATCGTTTCGACGTTGGAGACCGTAAGCGAACAGATCGGCGATGTTTCGATTGACGTTGTACGGTCTGCAATCGAAGCCGGAGGCGGTAGACCCACCATTGATCGAACGCTGGCGCGGGCCCGACGGTCGGTGGACAAGGCGGCCGGGCTTCTCGAGGCCATCCACCAGTAGAAGGCAGAACCGGGGTCGTGGTCGGTGGATTGTCAGCCGGTTGGCGGTGAATCGTCGGGGTGAGGTCCAAAATCGTGGACCAGACCCGACGTATTCTCAACGTCGCTCCCGCCAAGTTCGTTGACCCGTCTGATCATCGCCACCAGACGGGCGAAGCTGCGATTGTCGAAGTGAAGCGCCAGTCGCGCCATATCCAGGTGATCGGCGTCCCTGATCTCCGCCGATGTCGGTTCTGCTTCCTCGATGCGACCCGTGGCCAAGAGATCTGCGAACTCGTCATTCAACGTGTCCAAGGCTTGCGGGCTCAGCGGTCGCCGCAGGCGAACCATGAGGCGGCCTTTAACAAAACGTATCGAGTGGTAACACGAGTAGAACGAGCAGATGTAGTTGACCGCTTCATTCACATCGTGAGTATGTAGATACAGCCCGGTGTCAGCCGAGGAAATCATCCCGGCTGAACCAAGCTCTGAGTCAATAAACGTCCTCAAGCTCGACCAGTACGACGAGCCCTCATGATCGAGCAGAACAATCGGCACGGGATAACTCTTGCCGGTCTGTACCAGTGTGAGGAGCTCGAAGGTTTCATCGAGCGTGCCGAAGCCGCCTGGCACCAACGCAAAGGCGTCTGTCTCCTTCATGAACGTGAGTTTGCGAGTGAAGAAGTACCGGAATGTGGCGAGCTTCTCATCGCCGGCGATGGCGTCGACTGCATCTTGCTCGAATGGCAACACAATGTTCACGCCAAAGGCGTTCTCTCTTCCGGCGCCTTCGATGCCCGCTTCCATGATTCCCGGTCCAGCGCCCGTTATCGTCATCCAGCCTCGCTGCGACATCGCCGCCGCGAACTTGCTGGTCAGCTGATAGTCCGGCTGGTCGGCCTTGGTGCGGGCCGAGCCGAAGATTGACACCTTTGGCTTATCGTCCCAGGGGGAGAAGACCCGCCATGCGTTGAGCATCTCCGCCAGGGACTGATTAGCGATCTTCAACTCAAGGCGATCGACATCAGCTGCATCCATGTCGAGCGCCGTTACCACCATGGATCGCACAAGGTCGTCATTGCGATCGTCACCGGTACTAGCCAGCAGCTGCGACAGCTGACGGTCAACGGACTCTTCGCCGTAGGTCTTCCTGGGCCGGGGAGCTGTCATCTAATCACCTGAGTTGTTGACGGACGTTGCGAAGCATGAAACACCCCGAAGGGCGTCTCGATCCTAGTCTCCGCTAACCGCTAACACGGGCAGGCTTGTTCCCGGCGGGCTTCCTACGGCTTCTCGACTGTTCCGTACAGCGTTGTCCGCTGAACGAGCGGGCGGTTGAGCTCGTCGGCCAATCGCTGAAAATCGGCGACAGCCATGTTCTGTCCGTGGTCGGCACCCGCCGCTCGAGAAATGTTCTCGTCCATTAGCGTGCCGCCGACGTCGTTGCACCCGGCCTGAAGGAGTTGTTTGACGCTGTCGAGACCGATCTTCACCCACCCGGACTGGATGTTGTCGATGTAGCCACGGTAGGCGATTCGGGCCACAGCATGCACGAGGAGATTCTCACGGAAGGTCGGGCCTCTTCGCGCTTTGCGTTGAAGATAGATGGGTGATGCCATGTGGACGAAGGGCAGTCCGACAAACTCGGTGAAACCACCCGTCTCAGCCTGTAGCTGGCGTGTCACCAGGAAATGCTTGACCCAGTGTTCGGGTTGCTCCACCGCCCCGAACATCATCGTCACGTTCGAGCGGAGGCCTACGCCGTGGGCGATGCGGTGTGCTTCGAGCCATTCTTCGGTGGTGAGCTTGTCCGGGCAGAGGATATCGCGAATGGAGTCGTCGAGTATTTCCGCTGCTGTTCCCGGCAGCGACCGGAGACCGGCGTCCATGCATCGTTGGAGGTACGTCTCCAACGGCTCATTCAGACGCTTTGCTCCTTCGGTGACCTCAAGTGCAGTGAAGCCGTGGACGTGGATGTTCGGTGCCGCCTCTTTGACGGCACGGCAAACGTCAATGTAGTAGTCACCGTCGAAGTCAGGATGAATGCCTCCCTGCAGACAGACCTCCGTCGCTCCGAGCTCGTCGGCTTCGACAACTCGTTCCTGCATTTGCTCCAACGTCAAGAGATACGGGGCCCCTCGCAGGTTCAGACTCAGCGGGCCCTTGGAGAATCCACAGAACCGGCACTTGAACGTACACACGTTGGTGTAGTTGATGTTGCGGTTGACGACGTAGGTGATGGGTTCGCCAACTGCTTCGACTCGAAGCTCGTCGGCAAGGTGGGCCACCGCTTCGACGTTCGAACCTCGGGCCGAGAAGAGCGCGAGCAGTTCGTCAAATCCCGGTTCCTGGCCGTCGCGCACACCGTTGATCACCTCGGCTACCTGTCCGCTCGGTTCTGCATCGGGATTGATGAGACCGATTGCAGTTGCCGGTGCGCCTGAGTACCACTGCGTGGATCGGTCACCTACCTGTACTACGTCGGCACCGTCGGTGCCCTTGGCCACGAACTCGGTTTTTTGGGGAAAGACGGCGCCTGGATCATCGCGACCCAAACCTTCGGCGTCTGATCGATCGAGGACGGCGAACCGTGTTGTTTCCGATAGCCAACGATTGGGATCGAGGGCGTACTCCGGGTAAATCGTCAACCGAGGTGCCAAGCTGAACCCTGCGTTCTCCGACACGCTGCGTAGACGATCCAGGTCGGGCCAGGGGCGCTCAGGATTGACGTGGTCGGCTGTTACCGGCGACACCCCGCCCCAGTCGTCGATGCCTGCAGACAGGAGCGTCCCGAAGTCGTCGGACAGGTTGGGTGGCGCCTGGAGGTGAACCTCCGAGGGGAGGATGATGCGAGCCATGGCGATCGCCCTGAGGTACCGATCCTCCGGGCAGGGGTCGGACTTCCACATGGCGGTTCCCGGTTTCGGCAGAAAGTTCTGCACGATTACTTCCTGGACGTGACCATGTATCGAGTGGGACTGGGCGATCGCCACAAGTGCGTCGACCCAGTCGGTTTCTTGCTCTCCGATGCCCACGAGGATGCCGGTGGTAAAGGGAATGGCGAGACGCCCGGCGGATTCCAGCGTGGCCAAGCGGCGGGCCGGCTCTTTGTCCGGAGCGTTGAAGTGGCAGTCAAGATCGGCCCGCAACGACTCGAGCATCATGCCTTGGCTGGGGGCGACGGCTCTCAACGTCGCCAGTTCTTCTTCGTACAGGGCGCCGGCATTGGCGTGGGGTAGGAGACCAGTCTCGGTTAGTACCAACTGGGCCATCGCCGCCAGATAGTCGACGGTGGACGAGTAGCCGTTGTCGTCCAACCATTTTTGGGCTGCCGGGTAGCGAAGCTCGGGTCGCTCACCGAGGGTGAAGAGGGCTTCGTGGCAGCCGCGACGTGCTCCTTTGCGGGCGATTGTGAGGACCTGATCCGGGCTGAGGTACGGATCTTCCAGCCGGGCCGGTGGTTGGGCGAAGGTGCAGTAGCCGCATTGGTCTCGACAGAGTTTGGTAAGCGGGATGAACACCTTGGGGGAGTAGGTGATCCGCTGGCCGAACTGATCGTCGCGAATTGCGGCGGCTCGCGTTAATAGTTCCGATGTCGGCACTTGCTCGAAGTAGTCGTGCCAGTTGTCTACGGCGTGTTCAGTTCTGTCGATGGCCACCATTGTTGCTACCTGCCTTGAGTGGTCGTGGCACTAGAGCCGGACCGACTTGCCACTTGTGAAGGGCGAACGGCGGTATTGCACGGTTCGCATCGAACGGACAGGTCCAGCGGACTCCCGCAGTCCTGGTGAACCAAGACGGTTGGGGGGTCGCCATCGCTGTACCAGCGGTCGCCCCAGCGCATCAGTGAGATCAGGGCTTCATAGAGATCGGCGCCTTTTGTGGTGAGGCGGTACTCGTAGCGGATCGGACGCTCCTGGTATTGCACCTTGTAAAGGATTCCGTGGTCGACCATTCGGCGGAGCCGATTGGACAGGAGGTTCTTGGCGATGCCGAGTTCGGTCTGGAGCTCACCGAATCGGTGCCGGCCACGGAATATGCTTCGTAGGACGAGGATGCTCCAACGGTCTCCGACGACGTCGGCCGTTGCCGCGATCGAACAGCCCGACGGTTCGACCCGATGCCCGCCTTCTTTTGCTTGGCTTGATGCCGCTACTCCGACCACCGACAAGACGCTAGATGACTTGGTTTCAAAACGCAACTCACTCGACTGGATGCCTCCCACGGCACCGATTCGTGGTGGGTGTGGACCGGCGATACCCGCCGTCAAGCGTCTCGCTCGTTCTGTTGGCTGTCACCGCGTTGGCGGCGGCATGTGCTGGAGTGACAGAGGCGAACGGGCCGGAAACCACACAGCAGATTGCCATCGAAGATGGCACCGCGGCGGTCACAACGACCCAAACTACCGAACAACGCTCGGGCGGAGACGACGCCCTAGATCCAGGCGGCGCCGACCAAGAACCCGCGCAGACGGCTCCAGACAGCGACGGAGGCCAAGACGACGGGGACACGAGCGAACTGATCATCAGCGACGCCGGGTCCTTCCGGTGGATCGAACTCGACCAGCGAGCAGTCCGACTGGTGTGGACTGACGAATCGGGAAGTCCGTATGGACAGCTGGAGGCGGCTCGCCGAGCGGTAGAAGCGACCGGGGCGACCGTTCTCGCAATTGCCAACGGCGGCATCTATGACACATCGCTGGCACCGCTGGGCCTGCAC
>CALJMD010000349.1 GCA_937981915.1 uncultured Acidimicrobiales bacterium | reverse complement strand
CGGGATTGTGGTGGCGAAGGTGTTGGATCTCCGGCCGCATCCGCAGGCCGATCGAATCCAACTGGTCGAGGTAGACGCCGGTGACGGCGAGGCCCTCCAGATCTGTTGTGGCGCGTTCAACATGTCGGTCGGTGATCTGGTGCCGCTGGCCACCATCGGAACCACAATGCCCGGCGGGCTCGAGATCAGTCGCCGCAAGATGCGAGGGGAGTGGTCGAACGGCATGTTGTGTTCCGCCGCGGAACTTGACGTGGCCGAAGACGCCGACGGTATTCACATTCTGGACCAAGCCGCTCTGGCCACCGGCGATACTGTTGGCGCGTCGCTGAACGATGCCCTCGGCGTAGATCCGGACATCGTGTTCGAGCTCGATATCGAGGGGAACCGACCAGACGCACTGTCGGTGATGGGCGTCGCCAGGGATCTTGCCGCTCGTCTCGGTGTGGCTTTCACCACTCCGACACCCAACGTCGTTGAGTCGACGGCCAAGGCGGCGGACCGGTGTTCGGCGTCGTTGATCGACGTGGATCTGTGCCAACGGTTCGGATTACGCGTTCTCGACGACATCACTGTTGGCGATTCGCCGGCCTGGATGGCAGCCAGACTTACGGCGGCTGGGATGCGACCGATCAATTCGATCGTTGACATCTCGAACTACGTGATGCTGGAGTTGGGGCAGCCGAACCACACCTACGACCTTTCGCTGGTGTCTAACGGTCATCTGGGTGTACGTCGTGGGCGTGACGGCGAACGTTTGATCACTCTCGACGACGTCGAACGAAACGTCGGTCCGGCGGACGGACTTATCGTCAACGCTGCCGATGAGCCGATTGGTCTGGCCGGCGTGATGGGCGGCGCAAGTACGGAGATTAGTGAGGCGACGACGTCGGTTGTCGTCGAAGCTGCGGTGTGGGATCGAATGACGGTGGCTAAGACGTCGCGTCGACTGTCGTTGCGGTCCGAGGCTTCCACCCGATTTGAGCGCGGCGGTGACCCGTATGTGATCGAGTTGGCCCTCGACCGCTTCTGTGAACTGGCACAGCAGATATGCGGTGCCACCGTGGCCACCGATCGCGTTGTTGTGGAAGGCGACCTACATCCCGTTTCCGTGGCCGATGTTCGCATCGACAAGGTCAATGAGCTGCTGAATACGACTTTGACCGCTGCCCAGGTGAGCGACCTGCTCGACCCGATTGGTTTCGCCACGACGCCTAAGACCGAGGCCGCAGATGACGGATCCGGTGCCGTGGTGACCGTGCAAATCCCCTCGTGGCGCCCCGACTCGACGGTCGAGATTGACGTCATCGAAGAAATCGCCCGCCACCACGGCTACGACAAGTCAGGTCTGCGGGTGCCCACGCCAACCCAGGCCGGTCGACTTAGCTCCACCCAGCAGGCTCGACGCAGACTGCGTCGAGCCGTCCTTGGTTCGGGCTACAGCGAGGCGATGCCGATGCCGTTCTTGGCGCCGGGCGATTTGGAGCGAGCCGGTTTGACCGATGATGGTCTGCGATTGACGAACCCCCTGGTCGCCGACGAGTCTGTTCTGCGAACGTCACTGCTTCCCGGCCTGCTCAAAGCCATTTTGCACAACCAGTCTCACCGCAACGGCCCTGTCCGGTTGTATGAGCTTGGGCGGGTATTTCATCCTTCACAGGACGAGCTACCCGATGAGCGTGAGATCTTGGCCGCTTGCGCATCGGGCTTTGACGAATCCGGAGCTGATGCTTCGGCGTCAGCGGCGGCTGCGGCAACTCGATTGCTGACCAGACTTGGCGATGAACTTGGGTTGACGGGACTTGGCGTTACCAATGCCCCGGTGCCCGGGCTGCACCCAACCAGGTCGGCAACGGTGGCGTTCAGAGGAGCCACTATCGGCGCCGTCGGCGAGGTGGACCCTGCCGTACTCGATCGATTTGGCGTGCAGGGTCGGGTGAGCTGGCTGCAGCTTGACGTAGCACCCCTCGTGCCGGCATTGGAGAAGGCGGTCAAGTACAAGCCGATCTCCTTCTATCCTTCGAGTGACGTCGATCTGGCCTTCGTGGTGGCTGATGATGTGCCTGCGGCCGCCGTGCTTCGGACGCTGAAAAAGGCTGGCGGCGAATTGTTGTACTCGGCTGAGTTGTTCGACACCTTCCGTTCATCGCAGCTTGGTGATGATCGCCGTTCTTTGGCCTATCGGCTACGCCTGCAGGCGTCGGATCGGACCCTGACCGACGGCGAGGTGGCTGAAGTCAGACAGCGCTGTATCGATGCCGTCGAGTCAAACCACGGGGCTGAGCTCCGCTGAAGTAGAGCCTTCGGGTCTCGATCATTTTGGTGGGTGCGCAGATGTTGTTTAGCGTTTGTTTCGAAGCGTCGGGAAGACGCTGGTGGACGGCTGTGTTAACAATGGCAGGTAGCTAGCCGGACATTGGGCCGCGACGCTGCCGCCAGCTTGAACAGGCGGACACGCTTGTCTCCCACAACGGAACGGCTTGATGACTCTTACCATGCCCAGTCTGAACCACCACAGCTCCTCGCAACACATTCCGCCAGCACAGAGTGCCACAGGACCGTCGCCGTCTCGTCAGGGGATTGCTTCGAGCGCGGAGAGCGGAACTGAAGCCCGGCAAACGGTTTTGGTTGTTGATGATGAGCCTATGGTCCGAGAGGTGGTGTGTCGCTACCTGCGACTGGACGGCTTTGACGTCATCGAGGTCGACAACGGTGATGATGCCATCCGCTGGCTGGAAGCTCACTTGCCGGACCTGGTCGTTCTGGATGTCATGCTGCCTGGCGTCGATGGTTTTGAGATCATCCGCCAGCTTCGATCGAGGAGCGCAGTACCAGTCATCATGCTCACGGCTCGCGCAGATGAGACCGATCGAATCGTCGGCCTCGAGCTAGGTGCCGATGACTATGTGGTCAAGCCATTCTCGCCCCGCGAGCTGACCGCTCGGGTCAAGACCGTGTTGCGAAGGGCCGTAGCCGCCCCGGCCGGTTCGTCGGAGCTGTCGACGGACCAAGAGCTTCGATTCGATGGCCTCACAATCGACCTGAAGACCAGGGAAGTGATCGTCGCCGACGAAGCCATTGAGCTCACGCCGAAAGAGTTCGACCTCCTGGCCAGGATGGCCCAGGCTCCGCGACAGGTGTTCACTCGTCGGCAGCTGTTGGAAGCGGTCTGGGATTCTGCACCTGAGTATCAGGACCCGGCCACGGTGACGGTCCATGTTGGCCGCATCAGACAGAAGCTCGAGATCGATCCGAGTTCACCCCGCTGGATCACTACGGCCCGCGGTGTCGGCTATCGATTCGAACCATGACCTTCGACGCGCTGCTCGAGACGTCCCAGGTCCTCCCGGGGATGGTTGCCGCCGTCGCCGCCGGGCTTCTTGTGCTGACCTTGTTGACGGGTTTTCTACTTCGGCATTTCGCCCAGTATCTGGCGTCGTTGCGCTCGCAGATTCTCGTGATCTCGTTGGTGTCGCTGGGCACTGGAGCGCTGGTGACTGTCGCCTTATCTTGGCTCATGATTGTCGATGGCGACACGTTGGAGAAGGTCATCTCGGTCATTTCTCTTATGGTCCCTCTAGTAGTGGTCCTAGTGGTGATGTCCACCGGGCCGATGGGCCGAGACGTGTTGAAGGTCGAGCGAGCGCTGAACCGGTTGGAGTCCGGAGATCACGGGGTCCGGGTCGACGTGCGACGCTCGGACGAAATTGGGCGGGTTTCTTCCGCCCTCGAAAGCCTCGGTCATCAACTGGAGATGGTCGAACAACTTCGGGCGACGACCGATGCCGAACGGCAACGACTGGACGCCGAACGTCGCTATCTACTTTCGAGCGTCAGCCACGACCTGCGAACTCCACTGGCTGCAATGCAGGCGGCAGTCGAGGCCCTCCGAGATGGGATGGCCCCTGACCCGCAGCGCTATCTGCACTCGATGGCATGTGACGTTGATGCTCTGACGACGTTGGTTGACGATCTGTTCTACCTGGCACAGGTTGATTCGGGTCGCATGGAGATCGAGCCTGAAGTGCTGGACTTTGCCGAACTGGTTGATGAGGCGGCGGAAGCCCTGCAGCCGGTTGCCGATCACCGAAGCATTCGTATTACGCCGGGTACCTCGGTAGCGGCGCCGGTCCTGGGCAACGCTGCTGCGCTGGGCCGAGTGATCCGAAATCTACTGGACAACGCCATCAGGCACAGTCCTGAGGGTGGCGAGGTCGCCTTGGTCGTAGAGGCCCGTGATGCGGTCACCCTCCATGTCTTGGATGACGGGCCGGGGTTTCCGCCCGAGTTCGTTGAGCGGGCCTTTGAGCGGTTCTCCAGAGCCGAAGAGAGCAGGAACCGATCCAAGGGTGGAAGTGGTTTAGGTCTTGCTATCGCCAAGAGCGTGGTAGCGGCCCATGGCGGGCAGATTTACGTTAGCCCAGGTCCCGGCGGGCGCGTATCGGTGGTGCTCCCCAGGTTGGTCAGCTCGCCACCTCGTCGCCAGCCGGAACACGCTTATGGCGCTGGTTCGCTACCTATGACTTGACAACGGTTGGGGTCGGTGCAGGCCCCGGGGTCCAGCATGGCAGCCCGATCGGCCATGTGCTGGAGTTGTTGTTTGGTCTGTCTGAGGTTGTCGATCTGCTGGTCGAGGTCGTCGAGGTGACGCTGGAGCAGATCGCGAGTGTGCTCACAGGAGCGTTGCCCACTGTCCTTCAGTTCTAGAATCGAGCCGATTTCGGTTAGTGTCAGGCCCGTGTTCTGCGCACTGCGGATGAAGGCGATTCGCTCTACCGCGCTGACGGTGTAGTCCCGGTAGCCGTTGGCGGCTCGGTCGGGTGCGGAAACCAGACCAATCGACTCGTAGTAGCGGATGGTCTTGGTCGACACTCCGCATTGTTCGGCCAACTCACCGATTTTCACGGCGTCACTCTCACCGGCGAGGCCTGGCGGTCAAGGTCTTTGATCAGGTGGTAGAGCCTGCGAGCAGCGGTCGTGGCCGGGGGCCCGTGTTGGGTTACAAGGTGGGCGTGCACGGCGTTGGGTTCGACATGAAGACGATGCATGGGTTCGACGGTTGTGTTCCACTGTTCGACCACGGACTTTTCTGTTCGACCGCGCTCGTTGACATCTCGTTCGAGACGTCGAGCGAGTCGTAGGGCTGTGGGGCAGTCGAGGAATACCCGGATGTCGAGATGGCGGCGAATCTCAGGGAAGGCGAACAGCAAGATGCCTTCCAAGATGATGTAGCGGTGGGCGTCGATCAAGATGACATCGTCGGATCGAGTGTGGGTGGCGAAGTCGTAGACGGGAACCGCTACCGACTTTCCTTGGGCCAGCGCCTGGAGGTGCTCGACTAAAAGGGAGGCATCGAGCGAGTCGGGAGCATCGAAGTTGACCTGCGCTCGCTCAGTTAGTGTGAGGTGCTCGAGATCTCGGTAGTACGAATCGAAGCACAGTACCTGGGAGTCGGGGAGAAGGTTGGCCAACTCGACGGCCAGTGTTGACTTGCCTGATCCGCTGCCACCGCAAAGGCCGATGATCCTCGTAGTTTGAGAGCTCCCCACGGGAAAACAAGTATAAAGCAGGTGGCTGCCGGTTGACCTCAGCAGCGGCCGCAGCATATCTGAATATTTATGTGACGATCTGCATGAAGCCAGCTAGGCTGCAGCTATGACAGGTATGAAACCGGCGGAGATCCGGGCCGGCATTGTCGGGGCCTCGGGATACACCGGCGCCGAGTTGCTTCGGCTGATCGACCAGCATCCAGCCATAGTCGTGGAGGCGGCCTCGGGCGCATCGCAGGCCGGTCAACCCATCGCCGACCTGTACCCGAACCTGGCCCCGGTTGTCGGCACCAGGGTGTACGACGAATACTCTGCCGACTTGTTCGACGGCCTCGATGTCGTCTTCGTCGGGTTGCCGCACGGTCTCAGCATGGATGTCGTCCCTGAACTGATTGGCCGAGTCGGGTTGATCGTCGATATGGGATCCGATTTCAGGCTCAACGACGCTGCCCTCTACCCAAAGTGGTACGGCGCAGACCATACCTGCCCTGAGTTTCTCAACAAAGCGGTCTACGGACTGCCCGAGTTGTACCGCTCTGCGTTGCCGGGCGCCGAGCTGGTCGCAGCCACCGGATGCAACGCGGCGGCAGCCTCACTGACCCTTGCTCCTTTTGTGGCATCGGGGCTCGTCGATCCTGGCGACCTTGTCATCAATCTCATTACCGGGGTGAGTGGGGCTGGTCGACCTCCGAAGCCCAACACCACATTCTGCACCGTCGATGAGAACGTGTCGGCCTATGGCCTTTTGAGTCACCGCCACACGCCTGAGATCGAGCAGACGCTCAGCGATATCGGTAACACGACGGCCACCGTATTGTTCACCCCGCATCTCGTTCCCATGAACCGAGGGATCTTGGCGTCATGCTACGGGCGGTTGCAGCGCTCGATCGATACTGAATCGGCGCTGCAGATGATGGCCGATTTCTACAACGACTCGCCGTTCGTGCTGGTAGATGAACGAAGCCCTTCGACGAAGTCGGTTCAAGGCTCGAACTCGGTGCACTTGACCGTTCGAATCGACCCCCGAACCAATCGGCTTCTGGCGATCGGGGTGCTGGACAACCTGGTGAAAGGCGCCTCGGGGATGGCTATCCAATGCGCCAACTTGGCGCTCGGCCTGCCGGAAACAACCGGTCTCTCCCGAGTGGGCATGTTCCCATGAACGGCGATGGTAACGAGTCGTCGTTCTCACCTGAGCAGCGGGCGGGTGCCCTTGTTGAGGCTCTGCCCTACCTGCAGCGGTTTCGTGGCGCCATCATCGTCGTCAAACTGGGCGGAAACGCCATCGTCGACGATGAGGTTTTGAAGACCTTCGCTGAAGATGTTGTGATGCTTCGCTCGGTCGGTCTGAAGCCCGTGGTTGTACACGGAGGCGGCCCACAGATCGGGCAGCTTCTCGCCCGACTCGGCAAGGAATCGGAATTCCGGGACGGCTTGAGGGTGACCGACGAGGAGACCCTCGAGGTTGCCAGGATGGTCCTCGTCGGCAAGGTCGGCCGCAACATCATCGGCCATATCAACATGCACGGCGCCTATGCCGTAGGCATGTCGGGCGAAGACGGGCGCCTCATCCTCGCCCAGCAACGAGATGTTGCGCTCGGTTTGGTCGGAGACGTCGAGTCGGTTCAGCCGGCCATGGTTGAACGACTGCTGGCTGAAGATCTCATTCCCGTCGTCTCGTCGATCGGAGTCGACCGGTCGGGCCAAGCCCTCAACATCAACGCCGACACCGTCGCCGGTGCGCTGGGGGGAGCACTGGCAGCCGAGAAGGTGGTCTTCTTGACCGACGTTGCCGGGCTGCTGGCCGACGTCGACCGGCCGGACAGTCTCGTCAGCCGGGCGACGGTTAGTGAGCTACACGAGGGGATGGCGTCCGGTCGAATATCGGGAGGTATGGTTCCGAAAGTCAGTTCGTGTATTCACGCCGTGCAAGCGGGAGCGGCATCCGCCCACCTGCTCGACGGCCGCCTACCTCACGCCCTGCTGCTTGAACTGTTCACCGATGCCGGTATCGGTACGATGATCACGCCTGACTCAGCACAAGAGTCGAGCGGTGAGTAGGCCGAAAGTGCCAAATTTCCCAGAGTTAGGATCGTGTCTCCAGTGACCACCTCAGCCAGTGAATCACCATCTCCCGTCGAGGCCCACCGAGCTGCGGTTTCGCCGGACTCGAACCTGCAACGCTGCCCTCTGATGCCGAACTACAGGCCACCGGCCGTTCAGTTCGTCCGGGGTGAGGGGCCATACCTGTGGGACTCCCATGGCGACGTCTACCTTGACTTCTTGTCCGGTTTGGCGGTTACCAGCCTTGGACACAGTCATCCGGCGGTCGCCGCAGCTTTGGCCGAGCAGTCACAGCGACTGTTGCACGTTTCAAATCTGTATGCCACCGAGCACAACGCCGTGGTGGCGTCGACGCTTGACCGACTCGTGGGTGACGGTGAGCCGGCAGATGGACAGGTCTTCTTCTGCAACTCGGGAGCGGAGGCCAACGAGGCCGCCATCAAGCTTGCCCGCCGTCATGGAGGTCATGGGCGTCACGTTGTCGTTTGCGCGTTCCAAAGCTTCCACGGCCGCACGCTGGCGACGCTGGCGGCAACCGGGCAGCCGCAGAAGTGGGAGGCGTTCCAGCCGCTGCCGGAGGGCTTCCGTCACGTGGTCTGGAACGATCTTGATGAATTGGAACGGTCGTTGGATGACACGGTGGCCGCTGTGTTCCTCGAACCGGTTCAGGGCGAAGGCGGGGTGAACCCGGCCACGATCGAGTACTTCCAGGGAGTCGAGCGTTTGTGTCGCGAGCGCGGCATCTTGTTCATGGTTGATGAGGTGCAGACCGGCCTGGCTCGGACAGGTCGCTGGTTTGGTTTCCAGCACTTCGACGTCAGCCCGGATGTGGTCACTGTGGCCAAAGCGTTGGGCAACGGCGTTCCCATCGGTGCCTGCTGGGCCAAGGCCGACGTTGCGGCCTCTTTTTCTCCTGGCGACCACGCAACCACCTTCGGGGGGCAGCCGTTGGCCACGGCCGCCGCTCGGGCTGTCTTGTCGACCATGGAGGCCATCGGCGCTCCCAAGCGGGCCCAGGAAACCGGTGCGGCCATCTCTGAGGCCCTTGTCAAGCTGCCTGCGGTGGTGGGCTGTCGAGGGCTGGGTTTGTTACTAGCCGTCGAGTTGGACGGTGTCGATGCCGGATTGGTGGCGGCAGAGTGCTTAAAGAACGGTCTCGTCATCAATGCTGTCACGCCAACGGCGCTTCGCCTTGCCCCTCCGTTGACGATCGAGGAGAGCCATGTGGCGGAAGCAGTCAACAAGCTGGCCGGCTGCATCGAGGCGGTCATGGCCAGAAGCGAAGAGAGCTGACGCATGCGTCACTTGCTCGACATCGATGACCTGACCGCGGCTGAGCTTGGCGAGATCATGCGGCTTGCCGAGGAGCCTGTGGACGCCCTTGGAGCGCCACTGACTGGACGTGGCGTGGCCTGCTATTTCGAGAAGCCCTCGGCTCGTACCAGGAACTCAACGGAAATGGCCGTTGTCCAACTCGGGGGCCATCCGGTGTACATCACTCGCGACGAGCTTGGTATCGGACGTCGGGAATCTGCCGATGATGTGGCTCGAACGCTCGGCTGCTACCACAGTGCCCTTTGCGCCCGGGTGTACAGCCACGAGGTGCTAGAGCAGCTCACCGCTTCCAACGCGATTGCCGTCGTGAACTTGTTGTCGGACGACGCCCACCCACTGCAGGCCATCGCCGACCTGTTGACGATGAAGAGCGAGCGGGGCCCGATCGATGAGTTGACAATCGTTTACGTCGGGGATTGCAACAACGTGGCCCGATCGTTGGCGTTGGCCGTTGCCGGTGTTGGCGGGTCGATGGCCTTCGCCGCTCCGTCCGGCTATCGGTTCTCCGAGCACGACCTGGACCGGATCCGTCTTGCTGGCTTCGAGCCTCGCTACATCGATCGGATCGACGACGTTGAAAATGTCGATGTGATCTACACCGATACCTGGGTGTCCATGGGCCAAGAGGATGGACGGGAACAGCGCCTCAAAGGATTCGAGGGATTCCAGGTCGATGAGCGACTAATGGCCCGCAACGCCGGTGCCGTGTTCATGCACTGTCTGCCTGCTCATAGGGGTGAAGAAGTCAGCGATGCTGTGCTCGACGGCGAGCAAAGCCGGATTTGGGTGCAGGCCACGAACCGGCTTCACGCCGCCCGCGCCGTTCTGGCGTGGATCGTGTCGCAACCGGCAGCCTAGGACGAGGCGGAGATCGTGGCGACCAACAAACGTCAACGTCAGCACCGGATTCAACGACTTCTGGCCGCCGAGGCTATTGCTAGTCAAGCCCAGTTGGTTGAGGCGCTGGCGGGTGAAGGTGTCGACGCTACTCAGGCTACGGTTTCACGCGATCTCGATGAGCTGGGAGCGGTTAAGGTTCGCGTCGCTGGTGGGTCGACCATCTATGCCATTCCGGAATTGCCGAACGAACAGATGGCCCCCGAAGGTCACCTTCGCCGTGTCCTGGGGGAGTGGCTGGCCGAGGTGTCGAGATCGGGGGACCTGGTCGTTCTGCGGACACCGCCAGGGGTGGCCCATGTGGTCGGGTCGGCGTTGGACCGGTCTGGCCTGGAGAACTTGGTCGGGACCGTCGCCGGTGACGACACGGTCTTGGCTATCGCCGAGGAGGGCCATGGTTCGGCCCTGGCCGTCAGTCTTTCGGAAATCGCCGACCTCAACAGGTAAACAAGTCAATCAAACAACGCTCAAGTAGCTAGACGAGAAGTAGGAACAGAACGAATGTCAGATCATGCCGATGTGAAAAAGGTTGTCCTCGCCTATTCGGGCGGGTTGGACACTTCGGTCATCCTGAAGTGGCTTCAGGAAACGTACGGATGCGAAGTGGTGACCTTCACCGCCGACCTCGGTCAGGGGGAGGAACTGGAGCCTGCTCGAGCGAAGGCCCTGTCGATGGGGGTTCCCGAGTCGTCGATCTATATCGACGACCTGCGGGAAGAATTCGTTCGAGACTATGTGTTTCCCATGTTTCGGGCCAACACCATCTATGAGGGCGAGTATCTTCTCGGGACCTCGATCGCTCGACCCCTGATCGCAAAGCGGTTGGTCGAAATCGCCGCCGAGCAGAATGCTGACGCTGTCAGCCACGGAGCCACCGGTAAGGGCAACGATCAGGTTCGATTCGAACTAGGTGCCTACGCTCTCAACCCGGATATTAAGATCATTGCGCCCTGGCGGGAGTGGGACCTCATGAGCCGTGAGCGCCTTCTGGCCTATGCCGCCGACCGGGACATTCCGATCGAAATGTCCCGTGGCGCAAAGTCTCCGTTCTCGATGGATGCCAACATGTTGCACATCTCCTATGAGGGTGGACCGTTGGAGGACCCGTGGGTGGAGCCCCCGGCGGAAATGTGGCGCTGGTCGGTATCGCCGGAAGAGGCACCCAACGATCCGACGTTCATCGAATTGGAGTACGCCGGCGGCGACATCGTGGCCATCGACGGCTCCCCAATGAC
>CALJMD010000348.1 GCA_937981915.1 uncultured Acidimicrobiales bacterium | reverse complement strand
AGTTCACTCGGTGGACTGCTGCGACTGGATTTCTTGTAGCGCCCAGGTGTTGCCGTCGGGGTCGGCGAAGCCGGCCATGCGGACGCCACCACCCAGGTCGGCGATTTCTCCCACGCCGACGCCTCGCTCTACGAGCTGTTCTCGGACGGCGTCGATGTCGTCCACCACTAGATGTAGTCCCCGCACCGAGCCGGGTTCGGCCGACAGTCCGGCCAGGCCTTCGCCTAGCACGATCGAACAGGCCGAGCCCTCGGGGGTCAGCTGCACAACTCTCATCCCTTCGCCTGGCTGCACGTCGTGGTCGATCGGGAAACCGACCCGGTTGGCGTAGAAGTCTTTGGCTTGGTCGATGTCGGCTACCGGGACTGGAACCACTTCGATTCGCATTTGCATCGGCTTGATCCTTCGGAGGGGAGGGTTCAGCCTAATTGGTGTTCACCTGCCTAATTGGTGTTCGCTCTGGCCGTTTTCACTACGGCCAATTGGTGTTCACCCTGGCTTTCGCCACACCGAGACGTGTTTGGTGCTGTCGCCGGTGAAGGGCGAGCGGTCCCAGTCACCCCACCGGCTTTCCAGTTCCAGTCCGGCCAGTCGAGCCATCAGATCCAGTTCGGACGGCCACACGTAGCGGAACGCTGGGGCCGAGTTGCGAGCGGTGCCGTCGGACGCCAGGTGGTAGTGATGTGAGACGAGGATCTGTTCGGCGAAGTCGACGTATTCGTCGAACCCCAGATGGTGGGGTGACACGTCGAACGGCAAGATGGTTTCGCCCTGGCTGAGCCGCCGCAGCTCGGGAACCATGGTTTCGATGACAAACCGTCCACCCGGTCGTAGATGCCGGGCGGCGTTGACGAAACAGGCAACCTGAGCGTCTTGGCTTCGCAGGTTCATGATCGTGTTGTAGACCAGGTAGACCAAAGCGAAGTCGTCACCAACGGCGGTTTCGGTCATGTCGCCGACAGTGGTTCCGATGGCGTCGGCTCCCGGCTTGGCCTTCAACTGAGCGAGCATCGGTTCCGAGGCGTCGATGCCGTGAACGGCCACGCCGCGGGCGGCGAGCGGCAGACCGATCCGTCCTGTGCCGATAGCGAATTCAGCAGCGTTGGCTCGACCGCCCCCGGCCAGGTCAGCCAGCTCGGCCAGCAGGTCAACCGTGGCGCCGATCACGTCCGGGTCGAACTCGATGGCGGTCGACGAATCGTAGGCAGCCGCGACCACCGGAATCATATGGGCGTCCGGTTGGTCGAGCCACTTGTTCATAGCCGCGAGGCTAGCTTGTCGATCAGTCGGCTTGTAGCTGATTTCAAACCCTAAGTTACTTTCGGTAGCGGGACAGCTCATGTGGTGCAGATCTCCCCAGCATCGCCATACTGTCTGTCGTGGACGGCGAATCAGAACAGCTGGACGTCAGACCGTCGACTCCGCTGCTCCTTCGGCCCATTCACCGATGGTTCTTTTTCTGGGAGCTGGTCGTGCCCTACGTCTACCGGGTGACGGCAGTCGGGGTGGCTGCGGTGCTGACTGCGGTGGCTCTGGTCTGGGTCGGTGTACCCACCATCGTCGCGGCACCTGTCTCACTGGGTGTTTGGATCGCCTTGGCTGTCATGCAAGAACATGACGAGCGAGTCCACTTGCCGGTGGACGCTGTGTATCTGGCCAGGTTGCGAACCAACATCGAACCGCTACTCGCCAGCAAAGGTCTTGGGTATCGGGGTTCCGACGGCCCCCGCCGGGCGCGTAGACCCAGGACCGAGACGTTTCTGTACGAGCGGAGTGACGAGCAGGAGGGCTGCATCGACTTTTGGATACGCCGCGATAGGCGATCAGGTATGTGTGAGATTGACTACGGGGGTCACGACCTGGCTGAGTTTCTCCGCCAGGCCGGACATGACGACCTAGCGGAGAAACTCTCGAGCGTTGGCGACCCCGAAGCGGACGTCGATATCCTAGTGGAAGCGCTTCGTTCCGCTCCTCCCGAGTTTTGGGTCGAACCTTAGACAACGGCCCGGTCCGGCAAAGGGGGGACCGGGGTTATCGCCCGCGTCCGGTGTCCACCACTTGACCGGTGAAGCATTCGACGACCTGGTTCTCGGCCGCGTTGTTGGCGTGATAGTGATAGCCGAACTCCTCGGTTTCGTGGCCGTTGCACTCATCGAGGTCGGCTGACGCCGGGTCATCCAACGGACTGTGGATCGCGAAGCCGTCGGCGGCGTAGGCGAACATGGGAGTCTCACCGTCGGTTACCTCACCCAGTTCGGAGCAGCCGACTGCGCCGTGCAGGTGGTAGCCGTCGACCGGGTTGTAGTGGCCGCCGCAGTCATCGAAGGCGGCAATGGTGTAGGCCCCGAGGATGGCGTCGACCGGGGCCGATTGAGCGATGACCACGCCGTCGAGGGTGACGCCCAAGTTGCCTCGGCTGGTGGTGGCGCCGTCGGCCAGCACCGGCTCGACCGGTATCAGTACGGTGGAGGTCACCGGCTGTCCGTTCTCCAGCCATTCGAGCTGACCTTCGACGCAGTGATTCTGAACCGAGGGGTCGACGTCGGGGCGGGCGGCCAGGTCGAACTCTTCCGCCGTCTCGGTGACGTTGACCGTGCCGTCGTCGTTGTACAGCTGCCAGTTGTCGTCGCCGTACAGCTCGGCCAGGTTTGTGATGAACTCGCCGTCGAGGTCGTACACACCGTTCCCGTCAAACCAAATGCCACCGGCTTCGGGTCCGTCGGTGATGTTCGTCGGGCAGAAAGGGCCGGTCTCGTAGCTCACGGGGTCGCCGCCCACCGTCAGGCGATAGCAGGTGGTTTCGGCGCCGCCGTTCAGCGTGCAGTCTTCAGTGGTGGCATCGCCGGTCAGCGCGCCGTCGAAGAACAAGCCGACGTCGACCGCTTCGCCCGTGGCCGCCGGCTCAGCTGTCTCGCCGTTCTCAGGTGCCTCGGAGTCATCTGGCTCTTCGGCCGCCGGTTCGTCATCGGCGCTGTCGGCGGGCTCTTCAACGGTCGACTCTTCAGCTGTTCCTTCAGCCGTTTCTTCAGTTGCCGTCTCTTCGACGTCAGTTGTTGCGTTGTCGTCGGTGTTTGTACCGCAAGCACTGAAGATAAGGGCGAGTGCCAGCAGCAGCACGATGGAGCGAAGCCTGAACCGAGGCTGGAGGGACGTAGAGCTGCTTCTGTTCATGTCGGTCACCGTAAGGGTGTTGCCTGTGGGGAAGCTGTGAACAAACAGGTCGGCAAGATTTGGCTTGTAGATAACCTCATAACATGATAGCTATATAGATATGACAGTCGTTGATCGGACCCGAACTGCCGCTGTGGGCGAACAGGACCTTGAGCAGGTGGAGCTCGTCTTCCGGGCCTTGGCCAGTGAGCGTCGGCTTCAGATCCTCGAGTGGTTGAAGGAACCGCGCTCTCACTTTCCGCCGCAGGAACACGGTGACCCGGACGAGCACGGTGCCTGCAACCAGTTCATCGTCGAGAAGCTCGGGGTCAGCCAGCCGGCCGCATCTCGCCACCTCAAGGTCCTCGTCGACGCTGGACTCATCATCGCCACGCCCCGCAAGGGCTGGACCTACTACCGGCGCGACGAAGACGCCATCGCCGCGGCCGTCCAAGAACTCACCACGATTTAGCCACCCACCGATCGAAAGCAACTGAGCTCCCATGCATGAATCACTTCAGAACAAGGTCGTCCTCATCACCGGTGCCGGCAAAGGCATCGGCCAAGCGCTCGCCGAGCGCTTCGCAGGCGTCGGCGCCAAGGTCGCCGTGAACGACATCGATGGCGCCGCTGTCGCCTCGGTCGTCGACGGCATCAACTCGACCGGCGGCACCGCCATGGCGGCCGTCGCAGACGTCAGCGACAGCTCATCGGTCGGCGCCATGGTCGATGCCGTCATGGCCGAGCACGGACGCATCGATGTCCTGCTGAACAACGCCGGGCTCGTCAGCCCGATGCTGCACTTCTTCGAAGCCGACGAAGCCTGGTGGCGCCGCATCATCGATGTGAACCTGACCGGTCACTTCCTCGTGTCACACCCCGTCGCTCGGATCATGGCGAAGCAAGGCGGCGGCTCCATCATCAACATGAGCTCCGGCG
>CALJMD010000347.1 GCA_937981915.1 uncultured Acidimicrobiales bacterium | reverse complement strand
AGAGCCAGCGTGGACCACAGCTGAATCCCAATTTGGTGGGCGGCCAACGCCGGCACGCTGATTCGGGCTGCAACCGCAGCAGCCAACGTGAACGATCCTCGTAGAGCAACTGCTCGTAGAACGAGGGCTCGCCCGGCCCAGGCCAACGTCGCCAGAGCCGTCGGGGAGGGTCGAATTGAGATCTTCTCGGTTCGCGCCCACCGGGACAACATCCAGATGTAGGCCACCCCCGTTCCGACCTGGGCAATAACCGTCGAGAGGGCCGATGCCCCGATGCCGTAACCCAGCCCGGGGACCAGAACGAGCTCGATCACCAGATTGGCGACCGCTCCACTGACGGCGATGGCCAGCGGCGTCCGGGTGTCCTGACGTCCGTTGAAGGCACCGGCGCCCGCCAACATGATCAACATAAAGGGAAAGCCGATCAGGCTGATACGTAGATAGGTGAGACCGGCGGTCAGCGTGGCGCCGTCGCCACCGAGCGCTCGGAGAAGCGGTTCGGCGAAGACAGCCATCAGCACCGAGCCGATCACTCCCATGGCAATGGCCAACCACAATCCTTGCACCGCCTGTTGTGCAGCCTCGGTCTTGCGTCCCGCTCCGACAAGGCGGGCCACGGTCGACGTGGTCCCGTAGGCCAGGAAGATCAGGGCCGAGTGAAGCGTGAGCAGCACGGTTGATGCCAGGGCCAAACCGGCCAGCTGTTCGGTGCCGAGACGTCCGACAATGGCGGTGTCGGCCAGGACATACAGTGGCTCGGCCACCAGCGTGCCCAACGCCGGTACGGCAAGCCGAGCGATGTCGCGGTCGTGAGGTGAGCGAAGTAGACCGTTCACCTTCCCGCCCAACCCTCCGCTTGTTTCCACAGGACGACCACTGTACGTGGGACCGACCGGCCGGGACGGGCCGAACCGGGACTTAGGTGTTCTTTATCGCCGGTTCGATACCGTGGACGCTCGTGTTGGACGAAACCTCCACCTGCTATCGCCACTCTCAAACTAAGGCGGCAGTGGCCTGCCAGCGATGTGAGCGTCCTATTTGTCCTGAGTGCATGACGCAAGCCTCGATTGGCTTCCACTGCCCTGAGTGCGTGGCCGGACACAGCCAGACCGTGTATCGGGCTCAAGACATCATGAACCGTCGCCCGCCGTTGACCACTGCGTTGATTGTGGCCAACGTCGTCGCCTTCGTCGCCCAAATCGTGTCACAGGATCTTGTGACCGAAGTGGGTCTACTGTGGGGCCCGGCGGTTCAAGACGGCGAATTGTGGCGCATCGTGACCGGAGGGTTCCTTCACTCCGGCCTTCTTCATCTCGGGTTCAACATGTATGCGCTCTGGATCTTCGGGCCGAACCTGGAGAAAGGTTTGGGGTCTGTCCGTTTCGGGATCATCTATGCGGCCGGGTTGCTAGGCGGTTCACTAGCCGTCCTCGCTTTCGGTTTCACTCAAGCCACGCTGGGTGCATCAGGTGCCGTACTCGGGCTGGCCGGTGGTTTGTCGGCGGTGCTGTGGGCTCGTGGAATCAACATCTTCAAGACGTCGCTGTCCGCCATCTTGTTGATCAACCTGGCGCTACCGATTCTCGTTCCCGGCATCTCGTTCTGGGGTCACCTCGGTGGAATCGTCGCCGGGTTCATCGCCGGGACCATTCTTGCTTGGTTGCCTCAACGCTCGGGCGTCAGCGAGTCAAGCGCCCGCCTTATCGGATTCGGCTACACCGCCGCGCTGTTAGCCGGTGCCGTCTTTGTAGCCGTCGGCTAGCGCGGCCTGGTCGCAGCTAGCCTGCGGTGCTGAGTTCGCGAGCCAAGAAGGCTTGGGTTCGCGTCCATGCCAGTTCTGCCGCTTCGGCATCGAAGTGTTCGCCTTCTTCGAAGAACCAGTGGTGGCTGCCGGGGTAGAGGTGGAACTCGGTGTCCCGCCCGCCTAGCCGGATAAACGATTCGGTGACCACTCGATCTTCTTCGGTGACCATGTGGTCGTCGGACCCGAAGTGGCCCTGGTAGACGGCGGTGGCTTCGTCGAAGTCGATCGATTGGGCACCGTAGAAGCTGACGACGGCGCTAACAGCATCGGGAAGCCTGGCCGACAGCCACATCGCCAACGAAGCCCCCATGGAGAATCCGACAACACCGATCGGCTTGTTGGCGTCGGTGGATGCGGCTCGCAGCGCATGAGCCGATGAGATGACCAGGCCGGAGAGTTCGTCGGCGTTGATACCGGCCAGAACCGCTTCGCCTTCGGCCGCTGTGGCCGGTTGGACGCCGTCCATCAGGTCGGGGGCAAGGACGGTGTACCCCTCGCCGGCAAGCCGCCGACAGAACTCGCGGACCCATGGGTTTAAGCCCCACCAGGAGTGGAGGACCAGCACCCCTGGTCCTTGCGTTCCGCCCGGCGGGTCGACCAGGAAAGCCTCACCGGCGCTTCTATTGGTGAAGGGTGATTTTGCGTCACTGCTCATTGCTGTCGACTCTACTCGTCTACCGGCCGGAGCCTTCAAGTCGACCAGCGCTCGCTGTGCTTCGACTGTGCTGTAGGGCGTTCGAGGGGTGGAAATGCCGGGTGTGCAGTGGCACACAGCGTTATGGCGTACCCTTATAGCCGTGAGTAGAGGGCCCTTAGGCTGGATTTCTGCGGCGGGCCGTTTTGTCTGGGATGTCGGCAAACGCTGGTACTACGGGCGCGTCGGTGATCTGGCGGCCAGCGTCACGTTTTGGCTGATCATTTCGCTGCCTGCAACCGTGTTGGCCCTGCTCGCCGCGCTGGGTCCCATTGACCGGTTGTTCGGGTTCGTGACTCAGCGGCTGGCGGCCGACGATGTCGAGTTGCAGAGCCGCATCGAAGGTGAAGTCACGCTGTTCATCGAGCGGGTCCTCACCGATGACAGCGGTGAAATCCAGGCCACCGTGGCCAGCTTGTTCGAGCGGTCCAGCCCCGGTCTGTTGACGTTGTCGGTTGCCATCATGTTCTGGTCGATCAGCCGAGGATTCGCCGGCCTTATCCGGGCATTGGAAGACATCTACGACGTGGCAGCCGAAGAGCGACGCCCGTGGTACGTCACCAGGGTGGTGGCCGTTGTGCTTGGCATCGGAAGCGTTCTTGTCCCCATCCCCTTGATTGTCGTGGACCAGTTCTTCTGGCAGCCGCTCGGCGATGGCGCCTTGATCGACGCGGTGCGCCTCCTGGTGGCGGTGACCGTGCTGATCTTGTGGGCGTCGGTGGTGTACCACTTCGGGCCTGGCACGCGAAACAGTTGGGCCTATGACCTGCCGGGCGCAGTAGTGGCCGCCCTGTTGTGGTGGCTGCTTACCGCCGGGTTCAGTCGCTATGTCGACCTTACACAGCGAGCCGAAGGCGCCAACGAGATTCGTGCTGCCGTCGGCGCCGGTCTGCTCGCTCTCACCTGGCTGTGGCTGGCGGCCCAAGTCTTGTTGATCGGTGGTGCCGTGAACTACCTGTTCGGTGAGCGGTTGGGGATCAGTCGCAACCGTCGTGACTGGTCGTTGTCCGATGTGGTCAACCGAAGCACCGGCGAGCTGAAGCGAATCATGTCCACCGAGGTGGACGGCAGCGAGACGGCGTCACCGAATGGGTTGCCCCTTGGCGGCAATGGGGCGCAGATCGCCGGTGGCTCGCTACGCAAGCGGGATCGTAAAGCGGCCAGCGGCCGATAGCCGTTGCCACTGTCGTCTTCTCTTGGCCGAGGTAGACACCGTTCAGTCGCTGACGGTGGCTGCGGGCAATGGAAGCTGTGAGTTCGGCGGCGGTAGCATAAGCCCATGGGGTTCATCGAGTCTTTTCGAGCGGTTGCCCGCTTCCGTCGGCCGGAACTGGACGGCACCAAGAGACGGCTTTCGCGGTCTGCCTCGGTTGAAGACCTGAGGCTCCTGGCGAAGAAGCGTTTGCCGGCTGGTGTCTTTCACTACATCGACGGTGGAGCCGAAGACGAGCGCACACTGTTCCGCAACAGCGACGGGTTCTCGCGGATCGAGTTCCGTCCCCGGGTGTTGCGCGATGTGTCCGACATCGACACGTCCACCATGCTGTTCGGGAAGCGTCGACCGCTCCCGCTGATCCTGGCCCCGACCGGGTTCACCCGCATCGCCGACCCGCAGGGAGAGTTGGCGGTGGCCCGCTCGGCCGCCCGCCGAGACATTCCCTATGGCCTGTCGACCCTGTCGACCCG
>CALJMD010000346.1 GCA_937981915.1 uncultured Acidimicrobiales bacterium | reverse complement strand
GTCATTCCACCACCCAACGTCACTGCCGCCCTCCACCTGGGCCATGCGCTGAACAACACCCTTCAGGACGTCTTGATTCGCTATCACCGGATGCTCGGTGACCACACGCTGTGGATGCCGGGAACCGATCACGCTGGCATCGCCACCCAAACGGTGGTGGAGAAGCGCCTGCTGGCCGAGGGCACACGCCGGGTTGATATGGGGCGCGACGCGTTCATCGCCAAAACCCAGGAGTGGAAGGACGAGTACGAGGCCATCATTCTCGACCAACTGCAGTCGATGGGTGCGTCGTGTGACTGGGACCGCAATCGGTTCACCATGGACGAGATGTGCGCCACTGCGGTGCGCCACGCCTTCTACCAGCTGTTCGCCGACGGTTTGATCTACCGCGGTAAACGCCTCGTCAATTGGGATCCCGCCACTCAGACGGCACTGTCGGATGACGAAGTGGAGGCCGAAGACGTCGACGGCTACATGTACTACCTGCAGTACCCGCTTGACGACGGTTCCGGAACGATCACGGTGGCGACCACCAGGCCCGAGACAATGCTGGGTGATACGGCTGTTGCCGTGAATCCGGCTGATCCCAGAGCGGAAAAGCTGCGAGGAAAGTCGGTTCGGCTGCCCATTGTCGATCGGGTTATTCCCATCGTCGAAGACGACTACGTCGTCATGGCCGACCCCGAAAGCAGCGACGCCAAGGCTCAATACGCCAGCGGCTTCTTGAAGGTCACTCCGGCCCACGACACCAACGACTGGGACATCGGTGTTCGACACGACCTTCCGGTTATCAACATTCTTGGGCCGGACGGTTCGGTGTCAGACAGCCACGGCTGGCTTGATGTCTCCGACGAAGCGCGACAGTTCGTTGGACTCTCTCGCGAGGACGCACGGCAACAGATCGTGGAGTGGTTCGAGGCCAACAACCTGTTGGAGACCAAGCGGGCCTACAACCATTCGGTCGGTCACTCCTATCGCAGTCACGTTCCCATCGAACCATGGCTGTCCGATCAGTGGTTTGTCGCTGTCACCGACGACCGTTTGAGAGGCTCGGCGCTACGGGCACAAAACCCCGAACAGACACCTCCGCTTCCCGACGATGTTCCGAAGCGCTCAGAGTCCGAGGGCGACGGGGGCATGACGTTCTACCCGGAGCGTTACGCCCGCACCTATCACAGCTGGCACGAGAATATTCGGGACTGGTGCATCTCCCGTCAATTGTGGTGGGGCCATCAGATTCCTGTTTGGGTTCGAGTCAGCCCCAACACCGAGGCCAACGCTGAAACGCGCCACGCGGTAGCCGATGTCGGTCTGGACGAAGCAAAGCCGGTCGACAGTCGCTGGACCGCCGCCGGTGCCGCCCATTCGGCTCGGCGGGTGACGGACAGCGAAATCGAAGATGCGGTGTGCGTCCCGCCCGCCTCCACGCTCTCACGCTTCGCCGGGGACTCCGAGTTTGCCGATGAAGCAGAGTTGGTGGCCGCGTTGGAAGCCGACGGGTTCACCCGCGACCCCGACGTTCTCGACACGTGGTTCTCGTCGGGTCTGTGGCCGATGTCGACCATGGGTTGGCCATGGCCCGAGGACTACCCGGAAACCGTCGGCCTGTTGGACGGCTACAACCCCACGTCGGTGTTGATGACGGCCAGGGAAATCATCACGCTGTGGGTCAGTCGTATGACCATGTTCAATCGCTACTTTCTCGACGGCCGCTTGGCTTTCGACGAAGTCTTCATTCACGCCATGATCCAGGATGGACACGGCCAGAAGATGTCCAAGAGTCTCGGCAACGGGCTTGACCCTCGCGACATCATTCACAGTCACGGTGCCGATGCGCTGCGGTTCACCCTGGTGCAGATGACCACGGACACCCAAGATGTGCGGATGCCGGTCGAGATGATCTGCCCTTACACCGGCGACTCGTTTACTCCTGAGTTCATCACCAACAAGGCCGGCTACGTGGTGGCCGCTCCTGTTCAAGCCTCACCGTTCGAGCGCGGCAAGGAAATGGTTTCGGCCTACGGTGTCGCAGTGGGCGAGGTCGCCCCGAGCGACGATCGCCCGCTGGCCCGCAACGTTTCGCCGAAGTTCGATCAGGGTCGCAACTTTGCCAACAAGGTGTGGAATGTTGTTCGGTTCGCCCTCGGCCGAATCGAGTCCGGCGACGGTTCGACACCGCTATCCGCTCCGGTCGACCTTTCTCCCGAAGCCGGGCAGGTAACGTTCGCTGATCGTTGGATCATCGCCAGGTTGGCCGAGACCCTGAAGACTATCGACGGCGCACTGGCCAACTATCAGTTCAACGTCTACGCCGACACGCTGTATGACTTCATTTGGCGCGACGTGAGCGATCGCTACCTCGAGGCCATCAAACCCACGGTCGACGACAACCGTGCTCAACAGGTGGTTCTCGGGGCCGTCCTCGACGCTGCGCTCCGGCTGCTTCACCCGGTCGCACCGTTTGTCACCGAAGCGCTTTGGCCCCAGGTCCGGGCGGCCCGGAGCGGCACCATCGACGGGGTCGACCTCGCTGACACCGAACTGATCGCCGAAGGTCGCTGGCCCGGCGTCGCTGACAGCGCCGTCTACTCCGATTCGGTGGAGACGGCTGCTCGGGTCGATCAGTTGATTGCCGCCATTCGAGGGGTCCGCGCCGAGCGCAATGTGAAACCCAAGCAAATGGTCACCTTGCATTGCCCCGAACCGGTTCGCCAGTTGATAACGGCCGCCGACGGAATGGTGGAGTCGCTGGCCGGGGTCGAGACCATTGTCGGTTTCGATGAGGCAGAACGGCCGGCCGGCGCCAGTCCTATTGCCTTCGAAGGTTCGGAGATTCTGGTCTCCGGTCTGGCCGAAGAAATGGATCTTGACGCCGAGCGAGCCAGGCTGTCCAAAGTCATCGAAGCGAAAGCCAAGCAGATCGCCGGTTTCGAGGGCCGATTGGGCAACGCCGGGTATGTGAACAATGCTAAGCCGGAGTTGGTGGAGGAGACCCGTCAACTCCTGGAGGCGGCGAAGGGCGACCTGGCCGCTGCCGAGGCGGCCATGTCCGCACTCGGCTGACCACGCAGATCGGCCCAACCGGGCAACGAACATAACTACACGAGGTAACCATGAAGGTTGGAGACAAAGTCGAGGCGTTCACGCTCGACGATCAGGACGGCAATCCAGTGTCGCTTGATTCGCTGCTCACCGGTCCGCTGGTGATGTATTTCTACATCAAGGCCATGACGCCTGGTTGAACGAAGGAAAGCTGTCACTTCCGCAACCTGAGCTCGGAGTTCGACGAACTCGGAGCCACCATTGTGGGAGTGTCGCCCGATCGGTCAGATCGGCAAAAAGAGTTCGCTGAAGCCAATCGTCTCGGATTTCCCCTGCTGGCCGACACCGACAAGTCGGTGGCCAAGCAATTTGGACTGACTCGTCTAGGACCACTGCCCATCAAGCGGGCGACGTTCGTTGTTGACGTGGACCGTACCGTGCTGGCCGTCATCAAGAGCGAAACCAGCATGACCGCTCACGCCGATGAGGCGCTTGAGGTTCTGAAGAAGCGGGCGTCGTAGAGTTTTGCCAGCCCTCCCGGCTAGCTGGGGGTAAAGCGGGCCGGCATGTGTTTGATGCCGTGGATGAAGCTGGACATGAGCAGGTCCGGTTCTCCGCTGGCTTCGATGTCAGGCAGTCGGTTGAACAGCTCGCGGAACATAACCGTGATCTCTCGCCGCGCCAGATGAGCGCCTAAACAGAAGTGAGGCCCGGGGCCTCCAAAGCCGATGTGAGGGTTGGGGTTTCGAGTGATGTCGAATCGCAGTGGGTCGTCGAAGACGGTCTCGTCCCGATTCGCCGCCAGGTAGTACATGCAGACTTTGTCGCCTTCAGCGATGGTTTGCCCGCCCAGCTCGGTGTCTTGAGTAGCCGTTCGGCGCATGTAGGTGACCGGACTGGACAGTCGCACAATCTCTTCGACAGCGGACGCTGCGTGGGCATCGAAGTCGCTTTGCCACAGCGTGCGCTGGTCGGGGTTGTCGGTTAGGTACCGCAGCCCCCAGCTGATGGCGTTTCGCGTTGTTTCGTTACCGGCGACGACCAGGAGAATGAAGAAGCTTCCCAGGTCGCTCATGGAAAGCTGGTCGTCCTCCAGTTCGGCGTTGACCAGCATTGAGGTCAGATCAGTGCCGTCACCACCTCTCTTGCTTTCGGCCACCTCGGTCATTAGTTCGGTGAGACCCTGTCCTGCGGTCAGCAGCGCCGTGAGGATGTCGGCGGCGTCGTCGACGTATTCAGGGTCCGACGCACCGAGGATCACGTTGGTTTGATCAAAGACGAACTGGAACTGCGATTCCGGTATGCCCATGAGGTCACAGACAATCTTGAGCGGCAGGGCGGCGGCAACGTCGACGACAAAGTCCACTTCGCCACGATCAGCGATGCCGTCAACGATGTCGGCCGCGATTTGTTGCACGGAGTCTTCTAGTTGCTTAAGCATCCTGGGTGTGAAGCCGGCTGACACGATGCGCCGCAGTCGGGCGTGTCGGGGGTCGTCCATGGCGATCATCGAGTTGAAGTATTCGATGAACTCCATCGGAAGTTCCTGGAAGGTGATTCCTGCCGCTGAACTGAAGATCTCAGGATTCTTGGACATGTGGAGGATGTCAGCGTGGTTGGTGACCACCCAGCTGCCGGGGCCCTGGGGGAGCGGGATTTCCGGTGGCACCTCTGGTTCCGCGTGGAACGTGACACCACCGAGCTCTTGTAGCGAAGCCAGGTCGGTGTCGATATCGGCGGCCGGGCGAACCCAGAATTCCTGCCTGAGCGGGTTGGGATGGTCATCCTCAGCAGCCGCATTGTCGGCGATGCCGGTCTCAGCGTCGGTCATGAACAAGCCCCTTGTCTGCGTCTAGCATCGATTCTGTCACAGTAATCCGACCGGTGGCTACGGCAGGGGCCGGGCGTTGGTGACGTCGAACAGTTGAAGAGATCGGCCCTGAACGAGGCCACCGGCTGCTTCTCGCCAGGCCGCCATGTGTTCGCTAGCGGCGTGAGCGGCCAGGGCCTCGGCGTTCTCCCACAATTCGTAGAGGCGAATGATGGACGGATCGTGGCCGTCTTGAGTGAAGACGTAGGCGTGGCAGCCTTCTTCGGCTCGTGACGCGTCCATCATCACTCGGGCGTGACCCATGAACTCGTCGTAGCTGTTGGGGTCAATGGTGACGGTGCCTGCGATGATCTGCATAGCGGTTCCTTCCATAGTCAGTGGTGCCTTCCCTGGCGAGTGGTGCCTTCGATGGGCATTGGAGGTTGTGAAAGTGGACACAGGGGACCGTAGCCCCGGATGAGACAGGTGGCTGATCCCGCACGGGCACAACCACCCATCAACGCGTCAAAGATCGTGAGAGATCCGGCACAACCTTGAAACAGAATGGCAACGCTCCGCAAATCCGAGCCTTCATGCCTCTAGCCTGGAACATAGTTACCGACCAGTCGGTTGAGAAATCCGAACATCTTTCAGGGAGCTCGCTATGGCTAAACAACGATCGAGCTTCGCAAAGTTGCAGCGGGACAAGGCTAAGAAAGAACGTGCAGCCAATAAGCGCGCTTCGCGCCGTGACCGCAAAGATAGTGACAGCGAAGTAGCAGTAGTCGAAGAAGACGTCGATGCCGTGTCCATGGTGACAGGCAAGGGCGAACCGTCGCCCCAGGAGCTGTTGGCTCTGGTCGAGGACCTTCACGCACGCTTGGCTGCCGGCAAGATCTCCGACGAGGAGTTCGAAGAGGCCAAAGTTGAGCTCTTCGCTCGGCTGCAGTCCTAAGGGCCCGGTCCAAACAACACCAAGGCTCGTATAAAAGTGGGGGAACCTCAGGCGTCAGAACCGAGCAGGCTCTGGCTTAAGTGGCGTGAGCGCGTTGATCTTGACGCGTACGACGCGAGGTTTGAACAGATGGCAGCCGACGGCGAGAACGTCCACGGTGAAGCCGACTTCATCGAGTCGTTGCTGCCCAGCCTGGAGCTGGATCCGATGAAGTGTCGCATGCTTGACGCAGGCTGCGGCACCGGGCGCGTCGCCGTAGAGCTGTCAAGCCGGGGCTATTCGCTGGTCGCCATTGACAACGATGAGGACATGCTCAAACGGGCCGAAGCCAAGCCGTCTTCGGTTCGGTGGCAACTCGGCGATGTCAGCAAGGATCCGCTCGGCGGTCCATTCGACGTTGTGTACATGGTGGGCAACGTGCTGGTGTACGTAGAGCCAACCCGCAGACATCTCGTGATCAGCAACATTGTGCAGTCACTGGCCCCCGGCGGCCTCCTGGTGTGCGGCACGGGGTTCGCACCGGCGTTCAGCCTCGACGGGTACGACGACTGGTGTCGCCGTGCCGGTCTACGGCTTTTCGAGCGTTTCAGTACCTGGGACAGCGAGCCGTTCTTGCCTGGTGGCGACTATGCGGTGTCGGTTCACAGGCTTCCCAACTTGGCCTGAATGCGCTTGGCGCTCACTTTCGGTTGACCACCGGCAGCGGTGCGAGACCGTAGGTGCTGAGCGAAGTTTTGTACTCGAAGTTCCTCTAGTTCCCAAGTGACTTCTTCCAGCGTTGCCGTCATGCCGTGTTGGGCCATCACCTGGCGATAGAGCTGTTCGACTGCCACGCTTTCGGCTGCCAGTCGACTGTCCTTTGAGGGGCTGTCCGGAAGCTGTTGTAGCCGGTGTTTGAGAGCGTCCAAGTAGCGTTCCATGTCGTTCAGTTTCGGCATACCCACTCCGGACAGAAAGCCGGCGTAGGTGAGGCGGTTGAAGTGAGCTCGGGCGTCGTCGATTGACGGCCCCATGGACTCGGCGCCCGCTAGCGCCTGCAGTCGCTGTTCGACTGATGATGCGGCCGGCACCAAATTCTCGCAGTGCTGGCAGGCCTGTTCGAGCAGATCGGTCAGCTGGTCCTGACCGGCCTCGACTAGCAAGGCGAAACCGTCGGCAGTCCATGCCGGTCCGCCTCGGGCAATGATGATTTCATCCAGGCAGACGTTGAGGATGTCGTTGTACCAGTCGGCTTTGCTTTGGACCACGTCGGTGATCATGATCAGCTTGGTTCGGTCGGACAGCATCCGATCGATCTTGCGAATGGGGGAGGGCAGTTGCAGCCGGAGCAGTCGCCGGGTGCCGTTCCACATCTCGTCTTGTTGGCGTGCCTCGTCGGCCAGTAGACGAATGGCGACAACGCCGTCGTCGTCGATCAGGGCTGGGTAGGCCCGAAGGTGTCGGCCACCTGAGGTCGTGTTGAAGACTCTCGGTAGGTCGCCGAAGTCCCATCGGGTCACGTTGTCACGTTCGGGGGATCCGTTGGTTTGAGCGACGGCGGCCAACGCCGACTCGGTCTGGGAGCGAATTAGTTGTTGTACCGCTTCCATGCTTTTGCCTTCGGCCAGCAGGTTGCGGTCGGCATCGATGATGCGGAACGTGGGTCGCAAGTGTGGTGCTAGCCGGGTTAGGTCGAAGTTGCCGGGGTCTACATTGACCCCGGTTCGAGGACCGAGGATGGCCGATAGTTCATCCGACGGTGAGCGCTCAATGTTGAACGAGTCCTTCGACTGGCTGTCGCCGTTGGCCTTCAGTTCGCTCAGCACCAGCTCTGCGGTTTGATCGAGAGGCGCTAGTTGCTTTCGCATGTCTTTGGGGAGGCTGCGCAGCATCTGTAGGACCAGTTCGGGTCGCATCCCGGGCACCAGCCAAGTAAACGGGGCTGCGGTGATTTGTGCGGCCAGTTCAACTGGAATGTGGACGCTGAGCCCGTCTAGGTGGCTGGCTTGGTCGAACAGGTAAGCCAGCTCCAGGTCGCCGTCGACATGAGGCCAGGTGTCCGGGAAACCGGACAGGCGGTCCAGTTGGTCGTTGTCCAACACGTCTTCCATCGAGACCTCAAGTGGGGTGGGCCCCGACTTGTGTTGCTTGCGTCGCCAGCGGGTGAAGGCGGCCAGCGATGTGATGTGTTCTGGTAGGCGCTGGTCGAAGTAGGTGTAGAGGCGATCGGTGTAGCCTTCGGCGTTGCGTTGCCGGAACCGATCCTCGATGGCTTCGAGGCGCATTGACAGGTCCCGGTTGTGCTCGGCGAAAGGTTCGTCGATGGTTGCTTCACCCAACACCAACGCGTGGTGGATGAACAGCTCTCGGGCCAGCCTCTTGTTGACCCGGCCTACTGTTACCCGACGGCCGCTCACGATCGGCAGGCCGTACAGGCTGACTCGCTCGATGGTGTACGCCACCCCGTCGCCCGGGTCCCAAACCGGATCGTCGTAGCTGCGTTTGATCAAATAGTGGGCGGCATCTTCAATCCATGCCGGGTCAACGGGACCGGCGGTGTGAGCCCAAAGCTCACCGGTCTCGACCATTTCGGCCGCCATGACCCACTGAGGCCCGTTCTTGGCCAACACCGAGGAGCGTCCGAGACGAAACCGGCTTCCTCGGGTTCCCACATACTCGACGCGACGCCGATCTGCGCCCCGCTTCGACGACTCTCGTTTCGATCCTTTTCGCGGCCGCTGGTCTTTCATACCCACTTGGGACAACAGGCCGGGTAGCAGGCAGCGGTGGATGGTGTCGCGGTGGGCGTTGCTCGGACCTGACGACTTGTAGTTGAGTTCCTTGACGGTGCGGCGCAGCTGGCGGACGGTGTCTTGCCACTCGCGCACTCTGGTGTAGTTGATGAACTCTTTGCGGCATCGCCGCCGGAACTGGTTGCCGGAGAGCTCTTTTCGCTGCTTTTCCAGGTGACGCCACAGTTTGAGCAGCGTCATGAAGTCCGACTTGTCGTCGACGAAGCGGGCATGGAATTGGTTGGCTTCGTCGAGACGTTCCCTCGGACGCTCCCGAGGGTCTTGAACCGAGAGT
>CALJMD010000345.1 GCA_937981915.1 uncultured Acidimicrobiales bacterium | reverse complement strand
CTTGAGCCGGTGGGTCATGTGTATGACTTCACCGCCGTTCTCATCCCGTTCTTCTTGCTCTTTGCGCCGCTGAGGGTTCATCGGAGGATGGCTGACACCGTGTCGGCGCTGCAAGCTCGCGTCTCGACGCCGCTGTCGATTGCCGCCGTGGTGCTGGTGTTGTTGGGAAATCTGATAGCCATTGGCGTCGGCGGCGCGGTCTGGCTGGTCGGTTTCGTGCTGTGGCTGGTCTACTTGGCGGGCCTAATGCGGGTAGTGGTTCCCCTACTCCTCCCTGCGGCGCTCACTAAGCGGTGGAGTGCCGTGCCCCTTGGCGACGATCTCCCAACGGGTGATGAACAGCTGATGCTTACCGGTCATCGGCTAACAGTGGCGGTTGTCGCTGTCCTTGGGTTGGCGTTGGTGAACGGTCTTGCTCCCTATCTTCAGCTGAAAACGGCGACGGCGTTCAACATGTACTCGAATCTGCGGGTGGTTGGTGCGGACTCCAATCACCTGATCGTCCCCGTGGGGCCGCAGATGCGCAGGCCGGAGCTCTATCGAGTGACGACTGGCGACGATGACGACCCGCTTTCGTTTTACGTTGACCGAGGTCTCGTGATTCCCGGTGAGAATCTTCGCCGATACCTGGAGGACCCCGAGAGCGGCCGTGGGGCAGGTCTCGAGGTCACCGCTGTCGTCGGTACACCTGATTCGTTGTCCGCCGATGACTTCGTTGGCCTCGACGCGGCCGATCGATCAGCGGTGGGTGACCGGGCGTTATCGGTGGCACAGACCTTTGGTCTCTGGCGAGCGGTCGACGCCGATGGTCCCGCCCAGTGTCTTCGGTTGTGGGGTCCGGCCTACTAGTTTCCGCCCGCTGGTTCCGACCCCGTTGACGGGACCTGTACCGCGTGGCCCGCTACCGGATGTGGAATATGTTTGGCCACGTCTGGGCCTAGCGCCCTATCCATCCCTGCGCTGTCGCTGCCGATTGCTCTCCTATGTATGTCGTGTCGTCATGTGGCCGCCGTTGCGTCGCGGTGATCGTCGGACTTCAGGCCCGGCTACGGGCCGCCAGCGAAACCGAACCGGAACGCGGCGCATCTCTGGTGGAATATGCCCTGCTCATCGCGCTGTTGGCCCTTGTCTGCTTTAGTGCTGTCACGCTGTTCGGTAACGACACATCGCAGATCTACAGCGACGTAGGGAACTCGATCAACTGACGAGGTTCAGTTGGGATCAACCGCCCAGCCAATGCCGGTAATCTCGGCGTACGACCTGACGACGTCGCCGTCGGTAACGATCCAGTCCAGAAGACGAATACCACAAGCGCCCGTTAGCGCCGTCGTTGCTCGATAGTGCTCGAGGTCCGCTTCGTAGATTACGTCAGTGTCTACGACACCGACGGTTATGGCCACCATGGCCGAGGTTGATGGCCGAAACGCCGAACTCAACAGCCGGGTCGTGATGGTTCGGGCGTCGAGATGGGAATGCCAAGGGGTGTCACCGGTTGAGCGAACGGTAATCACGTCCCGACAAAACAAGTTCTCGTCGAGAAGCATCGCTGATTGGAGAAACAGGTGATGCTCGCACAACTCCAGTGCAATTCCGACGGCGTCGGCCGGTCGAATGGGGGAGTCGGGTAGGGGGACGGCAGCCATTGGCACCTCGAAAGATCGTTGGTTACGGTGACTGGCGGCCTGCTGGGCTTGGTCACAAGGTGCTCGGAACGTGCCGACTCCGACCCAAACTACTGGTGGACCCTGACAGTGAATGCCGCGGTGCACCTGGCGGCGAACCCGCAGTGAAATCTGTGAGAGCCTGAGGGCTACAGATCGAAACCGGTGCGTTGACAGACTGCTCGAAGCGCGAAACTCGAACGGATTCGTGTGATTCCGGGCATCTGCGCGATGTAGGTTCGGTGAATACGTTCGTAGTCCTCAACATCGGCACAAGCCACCTGAACCAAGTAGTCGGCGTTACCAGCCATCAGGTGGCAGCTCATGACTTCGGGGCATTCGACGACCGCGGCCTCGAACGCATCGAGTTCGGGCTCGGACTGGCCGGCGAGTGAGACCTCAATAAAGACGGTCGTTGCCCTCCCGATGTGCTCGCGGTTTACCAGCGTGACGTAACGCTGAATGACACCGGCGTCCTCCAGTGCCCGTACTCGTCGCAAGGTTGCCGACGGCGACAGGCCGACTCGTTCGGCCAGGACGGTGTTGGTCTGACGGCTGTCGTCTTGCAGGTGGTTCAACAGGCTTCTATCGATTGAATCAAGCTCGTTTATCATCACAGGCAGCAGCATATTGCACGATTCAACTGAAAAGCAGCTGAGTATTGCTTGTGGGCTAAGAAATAGTGCATGATTCGCAATCGGCGCTCTACCAAACTGAATTAAGCTGGCACAAGTCCGAAACACCCAACGACCTGTCCAAAGGGGGACAAAAATGCGAATCGGTGTACCAACGGAAATCAAGACCGCCGAACGACGAGTGGGATTGACGCCCACCTCGGTTCGAGAGCTGGTGGAGGACGGTCATGAGATCATGGTCCAGTCCGGCGCCGGCCTTGGAATCGGCGCAACCGATCAGGTGTACATCGATGCTGGAGCCACGGTTGGGGCTGATGCCCCCGCGGTCTTCGACTTCGCTGAAATGATCGTGAAGGTTAAAGAACCTCAGTCGTCGGAGACCGCCATGTTGCGCTCGGACCAGGTCCTCTTCACCTACCTCCACTTGGCCCCGGACCCCGACCAAACAAAGGCCCTCGTGGCCAGCGGGGCGACCTGCATTGCCTATGAGACCGTCACGGACAATGCCGGCGGCCTTCCCCTCCTGGCGCCGATGTCCAAGGTGGCAGGCCGAATGGCGGTCCAGGCCGGCGCTCACAGCCTGGAGAGCCCACAGGGCGGCTCTGGACTGCTGCTTGGCGGCGTCCCCGGCGTAGCCCCGGCCAAAGTCGTCGTCATCGGAGGCGGCGTCGTAGGTGTCAATGCCGTTGAAATGGCAGTTGGCCTTGGTGCCGATGTGTCGGTACTCGATCGTCAACTCGACGTACTGGATGGACTGTCGGCTCGATTTGGGCCAAGCCTCAAAACCGTCTTCTCGACGAGAGCTGCACTGGAAGAGTTAGTGGTCGACGCAGATCTGGTGGTCGGTGCAGTGCTGGTCAAAGGTGCGCGAGCTCCGAAACTGGTCACAGCCGAGATGGTCAAGAACATGCGTACCGGATCCGTCCTCGTCGATGTCGCTATCGATCAAGGCGGTTGCATGGAAACGTCAAGGGCCACAACTCACACTGAACCGACCTACGTCGTCGACGACGTTGTTCACTATTGCGTCGCCAACATGCCGGGCGGTGTCCCCAAAACGTCCACCTACGCGCTCAACAACGCCACACTGCCGTTCACCATGGCGCTGGCCAATAAGGGAGCCAAAGTCGCGTTGGAGGACGACGCACATCTACGTAGTGGTTTGAACGTCGCCGCCGGACACGTGACCGAGGCGGCTGTAGCCGAGGCACTTGGCTATGAGTACGTCAGTGCTGATGCCGTTGTGGCCCACATGGCCGGTTAGGTTCTCTCCTAATTCGTCTGTTAGTTACTCCGTAAGTCCGCTGTAAGTTCCCCTGTAAGTTCCGCTGTCTCGGCGGCACAGCTGCGTACTGCCAGCGGCCGCCGAGCATTGGATCTGCCCGGTGCAGTAGGTTTACCCACGTCGGGTCGGCCTGGCCGTAACGCGGTGCGTAAATCTACCCGATGGCGGGACCAGGTGTTCTGTGAGGGCTAGTCTCACTGTGAGACACAGGTTGCCCAACCATGGCCAAGATTGAGCGGAAACGAGCCGACGGCGGCATCGACCTGGGCGAGATGGATTCCGGACTGGTTCCGGGCCCGGTCGAGTACGCCATTTTGACTCCGGATTCATTGAACCCGGAGGATCGTCCTGTGCTCGTCTGGCTGCACGGTGGAGGCGGCTCCCGCAGCTTCCTAGAGAGCTGTCGACCCCAGTTCGTCGAGTGCTGGGCCGACAAGTCGTTGCCTGCGATGACGGTGGCTACTCCGTCCGCTGGCTGGTCGTACTACCTGGACCGCCACGACGGCGCCGAACGGTGGGAATCATTCCTGCTGAACGAGTTCATACCGGCGGTCAGGGCTGAGACCGGGTCGACGACCGGGCCGGTGTACATCGGTGGAATTTCAGTCGGTGCCCTTGGTGCCTTGCGGATCGCCTTTAAGTATCCGCATCGATTTGATGGTGTGGTTGCTCTTCAGCCCACGTTGGAAGCGGCGCTTAGCTGGGACCGGGTTCCAGAGCGCGACAAAGTTCTCCTACCTACCTCACTACGGCGGCGGCTCTTCGGCCAACCGCTGGACCACTCGTTCTGGAAAGTCAACCATCCAACCGCTATCGCAGTCGCCAACAGCACCGCTATCGCAGCCCAGGACTTGGCGATCTATATCGAGTGCGGCGATGACGACCGAACGAACGCCCAGTACGGAGCTGAGCTGCTACACCGCTGTCTATTCGATGTGGGTATCACCCACGAATATCGATTGACTCAGGGCGGCAACCACGTGGGCCCATCCGTTGGGCCCCGGCTGGCTGCCGGGTTGCGGTATTTAGGGCGAACGCTCTGGAAGACCTACAACGCCGACGCGGCAATCGATGACATGGTAGCGGTCTCAAATTTTGAGTCACGAATACGCGGGTTGGAGGAGAGCAGCGGCTATCGCAAGACGGTTCGGATGGCCGGGCCAGACTGTGAGCTGACGGTCCATGTGCAAGGCGAAGGCAAACCGATTGTTTTGTTGCCATCGCTCGGTCGTTCAGCGACCGACTTCGCCAACCTGGCCAATGAGTTGGCCGATGCCGGGTTCCAGGCGTTGGCGGTGGAACCCAGAGGACTACACGGTTCATCGTCGGCCTTGGCCGGCATAACACTGGAGAATCTGGCTGACGACGTGGCTCAGGTCATTCGGCGTTTGGCTGATGAGCCGGCAGCCATCCTTGGACACGATTTTGGTGGACACATTGCCCGAGCGGTTGCCGCCAGGTATCCGTCTCTGGTGCGTAGCAGCATTCTGTTGGCTACTCCCGGCCCGGAGCTGCCTCGACCAGAGCCCGCCATTGCTCACCGTCGTGTTTTCGTTCCCGAGCTGACGATGGAGGAACACCTAGAGGCGGTTTCTGTGGCTTTCTTCGCCGAGGGCAACGATCCGGTTGCCTGGGTCGACGGATGGCATCCGTTGTTGGCGTCATCGCAGATGGAAGCCCAGCAGAGAACCCCGACCGCCGCTTGGGCGTCAGGTGGAACGGCAGACACGCTGATTGTTCGTCCGGCCCAGGACAGGTTGGTCTCAAGCGAGAGCACTCGGCTGTTGGCCAACGAGCTTGGAGGCAAAGTGTCCATCGTGGAGATCCCGGGCGCCGGTCATGCACTGTTGCCCGAGCAGGCCCGAGCGGTTGCCGTGACCGTGCTGACGTGGTTGCGGCGTCAGGGCTAGGCTGAGCGAATCAGGCCCCGTCTTGGTTGGCCCGCTGCGTTGCGTAGCTGATCATCTCGTTCAGTTGATCATCTTGTTTTGACACCGGATCGATCGGACTTCGTACTAGAGTCTGTGGTTCGCGAACGCAAAAGCGGGACTACTGCAATCGCCACCCTTTGATCGGCAGGGTGACATGAGGCGGGAGAGAAGTAATCTGGCTCGAATATTAGTGCCTGTCGCCCTTTTAGTGGCACTGACGGCTCTTGCTCTGTCGCGCCTGTTGCCATCTGACGATGGTGGCGCCCGAGTCGAGGTCTTTCCATCGTCAACCCTGGCGGAAACAACCACGTCGTTGCCGCCCACCACGGCTGTTGAGTTCGACGACGACGAGACATCAACGACTCGGGAGCGCAACGACGACGCGCCGGTGGCCACGGCATCGACATCGTCGACCACTTCGACCACGCAGGAGCCGACGACCACCGAAGAGCCGACAACAACGGCTGCCCCAACGACCACTGAAGCATCGTCAACTACTCGTCGCCCGACGACAACCGAGGCACCCTCAACTACTCGTCGTTCGACGACTGAGGCGCCGCCTACTACCGAGGCTCCCACAACGACTGAGGCGCCTCCTACGACAGTGGCGCCGACAACAACGAAACCACCGCTACCGACGACCGAGGCACCGACGACCGAACCAGAGGCGGAACCTTAAGCCCCTGATTGTCGATGAGTTCTCGTCAACTAGCCGAACTCGTCGGCCATCTCCGCTTTGCGCCGGGCCATGAAATCGGTAAGTTCAGCGTCGATGGCGTCGTCCAGCGGGGGAGCCTCGTAGTCGGCCAACTGCTGTTTCCAGGTGGCGTTGGCTCGTTTGGCGGCGTCCAAACCGCCCTCTTCGGTCCACTGTTCAAAGCTGGAGTTGTCGGCCGTTGTTGACCGGTAGAACGCAGTCTCGAAGTTGGCCAACGTGTGAGCGGTGCCAAGAAAGTGCTGACCCGGTCCGTTTTCGATGATGGCGTCAAGGGCTTGTCCGTTGGGCGACATGTCCACCCCTTTGGCCATGACTTCCATCATTCCGCATTGGTCGGCGTCGAGAATGAACTTCTCGTAGCCGACGGACAGTCCGCCCTCTTGCCAACCGGCTGAATGAAGAGCGAAGTTGACTCCGCCCATGAGGGTCGGAATCAGTGTTGCCGCACTTTCGTAGGCGGCCTGAGCGTCTGGAAGCTTCGAACCGCACAGTGATCCACCCGAACGGAACGGAACCCCAAGACGGCGGGCTAGAGCGGCGACGGTGTACAGAACTAATGCGGGCTCAGGCGTGCCGAAGGTAGGGGCTCCGCTCTGCATGGACATCGAACTGGCGAACGAGCCGAAGACCACCGGAGCGCCCGGTCGGACGAGCTGAACGAAGGTGAGCCCGGCTAGTGCTTCGGCCAAGGTTTGAGCTGCCACGCC
>CALJMD010000344.1 GCA_937981915.1 uncultured Acidimicrobiales bacterium | reverse complement strand
TCAGGCTCGTATGAACGAACTTGTTGGGGAGTACGAAGAGGTCAAACGTCGAGCCGATCGCTACTTAAGCGAGTGGGAAGCAGCTTCCGCCCGCCTTGAAGCCGCCGGCTGAGGCGGCCTCTCGCCGCCGCTCCCGATTCGTCAAGCTCTGTTACAGCGGTCGTTCCAGATTGAGGGCGTTGTTGATTAGCCCGAGGTGCGAGTAGGCCTGTGGCACGTTGCCCAATGCCCGCTGGCTTTCGGGGTCGAACTCCTCGGCCATAATGCCGGTTTGGCCGACTAGGGCACAGTACTCGTCGAACAGCTCGGTGGCCTCTTGCCGCCTGCCGATCAGCCATAGAGCGTCGATCAACCAGGAGGTCATCAGGTTGAAACCGCCTTCGCGGCCGGGAAGACCGTCGTCCTCCAAGTATCGGTAGACGGTTGGTCCGACTCGAAGCTCGCGTTCGATGGCGTCAACGGTTGCCACGAAGCGTGGATCGGTCGGCTCAATCAGACCCCAGAGGCCAATGGCCAGAACCGACGCGTCGACGTCACTGGAGCCGTAGGCCGCAGTGAACGTATTGAGCTGTTCGTTCCATCCGTTGGTCAGTACGTCGGTGGCGATGCTGTCCCGCAGCTCCACCCATGCCGTTGGTTCCCGGTCCAAGAACTGTTCGGCAATCGAGATGGCCCGGTCGACGGTAACCCAGCCCATAAGCTTCGAATACACGTGCTGGCGGGGAGGTTTGCGAATCTCCCAGATGCCGTGATCGGGCTCGTGCCAGCGGCGGGAGACGGCCAGCACCATAGCTTCGACGAGACGCCAATGCTCCGATGACAGCGCCTCACCGTGCTCGAGGAGAACGTGGACCAAATCGACGACCGGGCCGAAGACGTCGAGCTGGACTTGACCGTCGGCACCGTTGCCCACCCGAACCGGTCGACTTCCCCCGTAGCCCGGGAGAACGGCGATTTCAGCTTCTGGTGGGAGATGGCGGCCGGTGACGTTGTACAGGGGCGCCAGGCGCTCCGGGTCGGTCCTGGTCTCGAGAAGCTGCAGGACCCAGTCGAGAAACGCCATTGCCTCCGCTCGCGACCCGAGCCTGACCAGTGACGTTGCCGTCAACGAGGCATCGCGCAGCCAGCAGTAGCGGTAGTCCCAGTTGCGGACACCGCCCAAGTGCTCTGGGAGGCTTGTAGTGGCCGCAGCGAGAATCGCACCGGTGGGACCGTGGCAAAGGCCCTTGAGGACTAGGGCGCTACGGGCCACCAGGTCACGTTGAAGCGTGGGCAGCTCGAGTTTGTTGCTCCAGTTTGACCAGTAGTGGGCTGTGTCGTTGAGGCGGTCCTGTTCCGAGCGAGCGTCAGGCCGGAGAGTTCCCGTGCCGCTACGCAGCTCGAGGGTAATCGGTGTTCCTTCGACGAGATCACAGGTTCCGATGGCTGTTTGGTGCTGACCGTCCTGGTTGATTTCCCATTGGACGCCGGCGGCCCGCAGAACCATCAAGTCAGCGGTGCCTTGGACGACAATGCCGTCGTCTCGTAATTCGAGCTGTGTTGGCACTCGGCCGAAGTCAAGTCGGGGAGCGAACTCAATTCGAGCTTGCCCGCTGCCTTCGAGTATTCGAACCAGATCCGAGCGTCCCGCCAATCTTCTGGTTCGGCCGCTTGAGCTGTCCAAGAAGTCAGTGACAGTAAAGCTGGAGAAGCGTGACTCGAGGATCATCGTCTGACCGGCATAGGACTGAGACTGCGGCGGGAGCTGCTCGTCACCTTCGGAGATAGTGAAGTGTCCGGCCGACTCACCCCCCAACAGCGATGCAAAGATGGCGGCGGAATCGATGCGGGGAACGCAAAGCCATGAGACCGAAGCCGACGGGCTGACAATCGCGGCGGTACGCAAATCGGACAGCATTGAGTGATCCTCGATGGGGACCAGCCCTTCGCCGCGAAGCCACTTAGCCCGAATTTCGGCCAGCAGCGCGAGAATCTTGGCCACTGTCTCAGGCCCGGAAATTCGATACTGAGCGGCCGTGGGGCCGTCGCCAACCTTCACGCCGATATCGGGTCCGCTGAGGGTCCGGAAGCCGTCTTCGTCGGTCACGTCATCGCCGAAGAAGATAACGGCTGACGCTCCAACCTGCTGACGGATGATGTTGAGCGCCGAGCCTTTCGACGTCTCGATTACCGAGAACTCCATGACGTCGTGGCCGTTTCGAACGTGGATCCAGTCGTGACCGGCCGGGCCTCTGACCAGTTCCAGCCTGGCGGCTTCGCTGGCCGCCTCATCGAGTTCGCGGAAGTGGAAGGTAACGCCGGTCGGCTTCTCCTCGGAACGAGCGTTGTACTTCTGGGCCAGCACCCGTACTTCTTCGGTGACGATGCGTCGATGCTCTACCTGTTCGGGCGCCAACTGTGCGGCAAACCCGAGGTCAAACTCACTTCCATGGCTGCCGACCAGGCGGATTTCCTCCGGGAGGCGCGATAGGCCAGCCAAGTCGCGGAGGCTGCGTCCCGACACGACGGTTACGTGCGTGTTGGCCTGCTCAGCAAGAAGGCGCATAGCGGCCACACCGTCGCGATGCGGACGGGCATCCATTGGATCGTCGACCAGGGGTGCCAATGTTCCGTCATAGTCGCAAGCGACGAGAAGGTTGGGAACTCGGGCGAGATGCCGAATTCGATCTGCCAATTCGCCCAGATTGTCACTCGTCATGATGGATCCTTGTTGCCGAACCGATCGGCTTCGATCAAATCGATCTAGAAACCGATTTGGTGCCTAC
>CALJMD010000343.1 GCA_937981915.1 uncultured Acidimicrobiales bacterium | reverse complement strand
CGTCTGCTGGCCGAAGATCGTTTCGTTCGGCCGATACCGACAACACGATGGCTGGTTCACGCCACCTACCACCTGGGGCAAGCCGCCATCATTGCCGGCCTTCTAGCCTGAACCGGATTTGTCTGCCTCGATCTGATCGGCCACCATGGCGGCCATACAGGACTGAGGCAATGGACAATGAAGACTGATTTTGATGTGGCAGTTGTGGGTGGCGGGCTGATGGGCAGCTCGGCCGCCCGCCACTTGGCCGAGGCCGGTGTATCCACTGTGGTGATTGCCGCTCCTGAACCCGACAACTGGGCGACGGGCTCCGGGCCGTTTGCCAGCCACTACGACGCCGGTCGCATCACGCGGATCATTTCGGCTGATCCGGTGTGGGCCGAACTGGCGGTCCGCTCCATCGGACGCTACGACGACATCGCCCAACGGTCCGGCATCGACTTCCACGATCCACGAGGTCTGGCCTGGCTCGGCTTGGGTATCGAAGCTGCGGTCGAGAACTCAAAGGGGCGCGGTGGCAGTGCGCGCATGGTTACGCCCGAGTGGCTGTACGACAACACGGGAATCAAGGCCCCGGCGACCGCTGGTATGCAGTGCGCCTTCGAAGACGCCCCGGCCGGCGTGATCAATCCCCGCACCCTGGCGAAGGCACAGTTGGCGCTGGCCGAGATGGCTGGCGCCACTGTGATCACGGCGGCAGCTGATGCAGTGCAGCCGACCACTCGGGCCGATGGTCCAAGCGGGGTCAGCGTCAGCGGGGCGTTCGGGTCGGTCGTGGCCGAACGGGCGCTGTTGGCCACCGGAGCTTATGCGGCCGACCTGGCCGGTATCGATCTGCAGGTCCGCCGCCAGTTGAGGACGACGGTAAGGATCGACCTTGGCCCGGCTCCGGAAATGCCGTCACTGATCATCGAGCCGGTCGAACATCCGCATATCAACGATCTGTACTGGAATCCGCCGGTTCGCTATCCCGACGGTCGAGTTCTATTCAAGGTGGGCTGCGAAATCGAGAACGCTCCCGAAGCAGACGATGCCGACGACATCGCCGCTTGGTTCGCCGGTTCCGGCGACCCGGTTGAGGCCGACGCGCTGATAGAGACCACTCGTAGCCTTCTGCCCGATGCCCGCTTCGATCAGTTGGAGACCGTGCCGTGCGTCATCACCCGCACCACTCACAAGCACCCCTACATCGGTTGGGTTGACGACCGGATAGCGGTGGCGCTCGGCGGTAACGGTTCGTCGGCCAAATCCTGTGATGAACTCGGCCGCCTGGCGTCAACCCTGTTCTCCGACGGTGGCTGGGACGATCCGGTTCTGGACGCTGCCACCTTTGCGCCACAGCTACGGTGAGTCTTCGTTTTTGCGAACTTGGGTTCGTTCCGTGCGAGGTTGGTGCGGGGCACGTTCTACGTTGAGCGATAAAGCCGTCCAGCGCAGGTTGGAACGGGCAACGTAGGAAGACGAGGAACTAAAAGATGAGTGAGTCATCTCTACAACGACGCGCACCCTCGCGTCTCCGCATGCTCGCCACACTGCTGGTTCTGTTGCTTGTCAGCGCTACCACCGTTGCCGCCGCACCCGAGCGGACTAAAGGCAAGAAGGCCGTCACCTCTGATCCGTTTTCAGGGCTTCCTTTTGATAGCGGCGAAATCGTGGCGTCGGACTATGCCGAAACTGCGGAAGCAATCGACGTCTGGAACTATCTGACCAACGGGTTTAACGAGGGACCGGCCTCGTCTGACTACGACGCTTCCACCGACACCCAGATTGTGCATGTTCGCTCGGGCGGTGACCCACTCCCGGCGCTGGACGGGAGAACCCACCGCGGCTATCGGCGGATGCAAACCGAAGAACAGCGTCAGTCGTTGTGGGACTCCGAAAACCAGTCAAACCACACGAGGAGCCAGCTTGGAGGGTGGAACGAGTACGAGTCGTTCCATATGTCGCCAGAAGGGGAACGTCAGTTCATCGTGTATTCGGTCCGCTTGGATCCGAACACACCCATTCCCGGATCGGTCCTTGAACGCAACGGCGTCTTCTGGCTGTCTATGGTCAGCCAGTTCAAGTCGATCCTCCCGAATACGTCGACCCTGCCGAGTGCGGGCAAACCGATGTTCTCGGTCTATGAAGGCTACGACGGACTTCAACTCAGAGTCCTCGAAGGGGATTCTTCCCGCTACGTCAACATTGCCGACGTGCCCCGCGGGGTCTGGCTTCGGATCGGACTCGATGTGCATTGGTCGAGCACCGGTGACGGCGCCTACCGATGGTGGGGTGACCTGGACGGCAACGCAACAACCGACTTTAAGCCCCTGTCAGAGAAGCGGTCGAACCCAACGATCGTTGAAGGGTACGAGGCGGCGGCTCTCAACATTGGGCCCTATCACGGGATCCCCGACGTGCCGTCGAATGGTCGTGACTACGCTAACGTCGAGATCTTGCGCCATGGGTCCGACGACCCGTGGGGACCACCAATGACTCCCAAGATGACCGGTCTTTCGTTTGACTACAGCGGGGAGCGGGCGCGGCTGGAGCTGGCCTGGGGTCTCGACGAAGCGCCGGAGCAACGAGTCCGCTCCGATGTGCAGTTCTCGATCGACGGCGGCGCATGGTTCACCGAGATCGAGTCAGGTCTCGGGGTTGCGAACGTCGACGGATGGTTCCTCCAAGGGGTTGATGGCAGCTGGGTCGACACCGACCGAACCTATGCCGCTCGAGTTCGGTGGACCTCTGCCGATGGCGATTCATCTCCATGGTCTGAGCCATTGGTTCTGCCGGCCGAGTCGTAGTTATAGCAAGGCCGACCTGACCGGTGGCACTCGAGAAACCGACCGACGCCGCACGGGTGGTCTAGCCGCTGACGTCGTCAAGGGCTACCACCCGAGTCGGGTGCAACTCGACTACGACCTCGCCCTCGGTCGAGTTGCGTTCGCCGTACTCTTCAGCCCGGTCGGCCCCCATGTAACGACCGCCGACCTTGGTCGCTACCCGGCGGCACAGCTCCAAATCATCATCAACAATGCGGGCCTCGGCATCTATGCGAACAAAGGCATAGGGCGGTTCCTCCAGGTCGACCAGGAGAGAGGCTCTGGGGTCCAGTGCCAACGCCTTGGCCTTAGCCGACGCGCCCCACGTGTTCATCCTGATGACGTCGTCGTCATCGTAGGTGAACCAAACCGGCGTCACCGTTGGCCTGCCGCTGGGCAGAACCAGCGCCAGCTTGCCTGTCCGCGTTCCGGCATTCAGGAACGCTTTCCACTCCGCCTCGGCCATTTCCCGCATTCTTGCTCCTGTCCGCTTACCGCAGCTTGTCCATAATCCGGTTGAGTTCGACCACCTCTTTGCTGTCCAGGCGGGCGAACAGCTCCGCGTCGAGATCACTCAGGTGACTTCCAACGGCGACTGCAAGCTTGCGCCGCCCTTCGTCCGTTAGCTGAATGTAGTTCACCCGTCGGTCCGCTGGATCACCACACCGTTCCACGTAGCCCGCCTCAACTAACCGGTCGACCAGCCGCGTGACTCCGCCGGTGGTGAGGGCCACCTGCTCCGCCAATTCGCGCATGATGAGCCGCTGGTCGGGAGACCGGCCGATGCGCAACAAGGCCTCAAACGATCCGTTCGACAGCCCGTGAGCCTCCTCCAACGATCGCCCGAAG
>CALJMD010000342.1 GCA_937981915.1 uncultured Acidimicrobiales bacterium | reverse complement strand
TGCCGACGTGGGCGGAACGGTACCGGGCTCCGCCCCGGCCGACTCCACCACCGTCGACGAAGAAGGCGTGCTGATCGACAACTTCTTGTTGGTCAGCGAAGACCGCTTTCGCCACGACGCCATCCACGCGTTGTTGACCGAGGCGGCCTACCCGTGCCGCAACGCCGAGCAGAACATCGCCGACCTTCAAGCCCAGGTAGCGGCCTGCGAAAAGGGAACCAGCGAGCTACGGCGGGTCATCGACCACTACGGACTCGATGTCGTTCATGCCTACATGGGTCACGTTCAAGACAACGCCGAGGAGTCGGTGCGGCGAGTCATCGATGCGCTCAGCGACTCGGCGTTCACCTACGCCATGGATGACGGCTACCAGGTGTCGGTGCAAATCACAGTCGACCGTAAGAACCGTTCTGCCGTCGTGGACTTCACCGGAACCAGTGGTCTGCATCCAGGAAACTTCAACGCCCCTTCAGCCATCGCCCACGCCGCTGTGTTGTACGTGTTTCGGACCATGGTCGACGACGACATTCCCCTCAACGCCGGGTGCATGAAACCGCTGCGCCTGATCCTGCCCGACGATTGCATGATCAACCCGTCGTACCCGGCTGCCGTCATCGCCGGCAACGTCGAAACCAGTCAGCTCATCGTCGACACGCTCTACGGTGCGCTCGGGGTAATGGGGGCGGCGCAGGGAACCATGAACAACTTCATTTGGGGCAACGACCGCATCCAGTACTACGAGACGATTTGCGGGGGAGCGGGCGCCACCGCCAATGCCGATGGCTGTCCGGCCGTGCACACCCACATGACCAACAGTCGCCTCACCGACCCTGAGGTTCTGGAGTGGCGTTTTCCGGTGATGCTCGAGGAGTTCAAGGTGCGGACCGGCTCGGGTGGTGCCGGTCGCCATCGAGGCGGCGATGGCACGGTTCGCCGCATCCGCTTCGAGGAGGCGGTTGAGCTGAACGTGTTGGCCGGGCATCGTGTCGTCCCGCCGTACGGGGCGGCCGGTGGCTCGCCCGGCGTGGTCGGCCGAAACCGCAAGATTGCGGTCGACGGTACGGTCACCGAGTTCGGGGCAGTGTTCAAGACGACGCTGGACGTAGGTGACGTGTTCGAAATCGAAACGCCGGGAGGCGGAGGTTACGGTTCGGCCGACTGACCGACCGACTAATCGAACCGGCTACGTCGCCAGAATCTACACCTAGCCGGTTGAGGGGTCTGGTTTAGAACGACCAGGCCCGGCCGCGTCCGATCGCCGGGAGCAGCCCCACCGTCAAGATGGCGGCGGTGGCCAAGATGATGGCAATTTCAGCGTTCAGAACCGGCCACAGGTCAACCCCGGTTGCCGTCCACAAGTAGGCGGCCACCGTAGACACGGCGTAGATCCGGAGGCTTCGGCCCCCAGCGGGAAGCAGCACTCGGTCGAACGGCGTGCGATAGCGACACAGAAGGTATGCCGCCGGGCCCACCGCCAGAATAAGTCCCAGGCGGGCCGGGGCCAGCGAGTTCTTGCCCAACCAGCCGGTTTCCAGTGCATCGCGTTGACCACTGAGTCCGATGGGGTCGACGCCCCGTTCGGCGAAGTTGAAGCCGAGACGAAGCGACGCGATGACGGCCACCGCAGATCCAGCGGCCCACCACACCAGTCGTTGGTTGTGATCCAGGAAACGGCGAATGTCGTTCCACCGTGTGCCAGCCAGTAGACCGGCCACGAACAGGAACTGCCAGGCGGCCATGTTCCAACTGGCAGGCTGATCCGGTACCGATGTCGGGCCGAACGTAAGCCCAAACTGGGAAGCGACATACAGGCAAGCTGATCCGGCGAGGGCGACAACGGGACGGGCTAGAAGCAGGCGACCTAGTACGGCCGCGGCGACGAGAAAGGCGGCGTACATCCACATCACGTCGGCGAACAGCAGCGACCAGCGGGCGGTAACGACGGCGGACATGGTGGGCTCAACCGGCGGGTACCAGGTCGGTGGACCGATCAGGCGGAACCAGGCGATGCCGATCAGATTGAGCGAGATGGCCAGCACGGCCAGAAACACGCCGCGGTTCAGCGCCCACATGCGGTTGGCTGCTGACGCGCCGCCTCGGGCCACCCAGAACAGTCCAATCGAAGTGCCGGACAAGAACACGAAACCGGCAGCCCCCGATACCCATACGGGGAGATGGACCAACGCGTCTACCACCGATGAGTGGTCGGCGGCCTGGGCCAAATGGGCCACCGTCATTGAGACGAGGCAAAGGGCTCGAAGCCGGTCGACGGCCCAGTCCCGTTTTGAGTCCCGGTCGATGGAAAACGATTGCCGAAGAGCGAGTCTGGCCCTTGGGTTTTTGCCTTCCGATTGCGCGACCTGCATTACATTCAAGCTAGGGCTGGTGGTTGAACGCGAATTCAGCTACGGCGACTCTTAGTACACTTTTGTAGTCCTCTTGCGATTCGGTTGGCCTCTACGCTGGATACATGACCGGCACCCACTCTGACTCTTCTGCGGAATCCTCCGCGGACTCCCCTTTGGACCCTTCTTCTGCGTCCCACGGCTCACTACCGGACCTGGATGTTGACTTCATCAGGTCGCAGTTCCCGGCGTTCTCCGAACCCACCCTCGACGGATGGGCGTTCTTCGAAAACGCCGGTGGATCCTACACGTGCGCCCAAGTGATCGACCGGCTCACCACGTTCTACCGCCGACTCAAGGTGCAGCCGTATAGCCCGTACCCTGCATCATCGGAAGCCGGTGACTGGATGGACGAGTCCTATCGAACGATCGCCGGGTATTTGAACGTCGAACCCGACGAACTGCACTTCGGTCCGTCAACGTCGCAGAACACCTACGTGTTGGCCAATGCGTTTGCCGCTCCCGGACCGTTGGTGACCGGCGGTGAGATTATCGTCTCCAATCAAGACCATGAGGCCAACGCCGGGGTGTGGCGTCGGATGGCCGACCGGTCCGGCCTTGTCATGCACGAGTGGAAGGTTGACCCGGAAACCGGTCGACTGTCGCTTGATGATTTGGACGCTCTGCTGTCTGATCGAACCCGACTAGTGGTGTTTCCTCACGCCTCAAACGTGGTGGCCCACGTCAACCCGGTCGCCGAAATCTCGGCCCGGGCTCACGCGGTAGGAGCATGGACCGTGGTCGACGGTGTCTCCTACGCTCCACACGGGCTGCCTGACGTCGATGGGTTGGGCGCCGACGTCTACCTATTCTCGATGTACAAGACGTGGGGCCCGCACCTGGGAGCGATGGTGGTTCGTCAACCTCTCTGGGAGCAGCTAGCAAACCAAGGCCACTATTTCAACGAAGGCAAAGCCCACTACACCATCACTCCTGCCGGACCCGACCATGCCCAGATCGCTTCGGCCGCAGGTGTGGCCCACTACCTCGACGCCGTGTACGGACATCATTTCGGTCCGGCTTCCGACGCCGACCCGGCTGAACGCGGGCGCCGGGTCCACGACCTGTTTCGCACCTACGAGGAACAGCTGCTCGCCCCGTTGTTGGCCTGGCTTCGTGATCGCAACGACCTTCGTATCGTCGGACCCGCCGACCCGTCGCTGCGGGCCCCGACTGTTGCCGTCTGCTCGGCCGAGAAGCCCGTTGAGGAACTACAGAAGGTGCTCACGGCGAAGAAATTGATGGTCGGAACGGGAGACTTCTACGCTGTTCGTCCGCTCATGGGAATGAACATTCCAACCAAGCCCGGTGTCCTACGACTGTCGTTCGTTCACTACACAACTATGGACGAGGTGGACCGACTGATCGAAGGCCTGAGCGAAGCACTGGGCTAGGGGAGTCAGCCGTCGGATTTCAGGCGTTGCACTGCGGCCTGATCACCGTCGAACTCCAACTGACCGGTAGTCGGCCGATCCCAAGCCCAAGCGAAAAGGTCTGCGACCGCCCCCGAGGCCGTTACCTGCACCTGATCGGGGTCGACCGAGCGAGTGAATCGACAGCTTGATTCGTCGAAAAAGGCGGTCCAGCGACTGTCGTGGTCGATCGGGGCGAAACCGACCGACGTGGCGATCTTGGAACGTGGCCCGCGGTTCGGTCGGCTCCAAAACCCGGTCACTAGTTCGTCCAACCCATCGGCTGCGGCTTCCACCCCGAATCCTGTCAACTGTTCGGCCACGACTTCGACGTCCACTCGGTGGACGGCGGTTTCGTGCGCTTGTCGCCGAGTCCAAAAGTGCAGCGGCGATTCGATGTCGGACATGAACGTCCAACAGTCGAGGTCGTCGGGAGCGTCGTTGAGCGTGTCGGCCAAACGGTTGGCCCCTTCGGTGAACCAGCCAACAAGATCGTCGTCGGTTGGCAGGTCGTAGTTGCCGAGGTCCATCCAGTGTTTGTGAGTCTTGGCGTCGGCCACGATGTCGGTGGCCCAACGCTGCGTGCAGCTCAGGTGATGTATCAGGTCACGAACGT
>CALJMD010000341.1 GCA_937981915.1 uncultured Acidimicrobiales bacterium | reverse complement strand
GGTGATCACGGCCACTCGATCTTTTAACAGCCCTGTCTCGCTCTCCACCGCTCGCTCCCCTGTCATCCCGCCACTCGACGTTCCGCCCAGAGATGGTAGTAGGAGAATCCCATCAGTTCGAACTGGACAGATTGACAACGGCAACGAGCGAGACCGACCTAATGGTTTGACGTCACCGGCCGCCAGCTACCACCCTGTATCCCGTGACCGACACTGAAACAGCTGCACGACCGCCCCTGCGCGACGAATGCCAGGGTTTGCTGGACAAACTGATCGAGCTGGAAATCCCCGACTTTCCGGACATGACCCCGGAGCGAGCACGGGAAATCTTCGTGTTCCTTCGAGTGGCGCCCGACCATCTACCCGACGTCGGTTCGATCACCGAGCAGACCGTGCCCGGGCCAAACGGCGAGGGCGACATACCGGTGCGCATCTACCGCCCGGCCGACTCCGAAACCGCCAGCGATGAACCGCTACCGGTCATGGTGTGGTTCCACGGCGGCGGCTGGGTCCTGGGCGATCTGGAAACCGGTGATCTGCCGTGCCGAGCGATGTGCCGCGACGCCCAGTGTGTAATCGTGTCGGTCGACTACCGGCTCGCCCCCGAAAACCCCTTCCCGGCCGCCTTCGAGGACTGCATGGCGGTCACCGAATGGGTGTTGGCCAACACCGAGGAACTGGATGTCGATGCCGCCCGGGTAGCTGTCGGAGGCGACTCAGCAGGCGGGAACCTGGCCGCCTGTGTCGCCATTGAGGCCACTCGTCAGGGTCTCGGGTTGACTCACCAACACCTGGTGTACCCGGTGATCGCCCCCGACTATTCGACCCCCAGCTATAGCGAGAACGCCAGCGGCTACTTTCTCACCACCCGAGGCATGGAGTGGTTCTGGGACCAGTACACCACACCGGATGACCACAACGACCCGCGCGTGGTCCCCACCGCTGCCACGGGAACGGAACTGGCCAGCCACCTGCCTCCGGCCTATGTCTTCACCGCCGGGTACGACCCGCTACGAGACGAAGGGCGGGCGTACGCCGAAACGCTGGCCAAGGTTGGTGTGCCGGTGGAGGAAGCCCACCTCGACGACGTGATCCACGGTGTCTTCGGCATGACGTTGGCCTGCGGCGACGAAGCCCGAGCCGCATCATCGGCGGCGCTGCGCCGCGCCTTCGAGTAACCGGATCCGTATGAGCCCACGGCTCGTTATGGCCACCGTTGTGCTGGTGGCCATGCTGATCGGCGGCAACTTCACGTCGTTGAAGTTCGCGCTCGACCACACCACGCCGTTCATGTTGACGGCCATGCGGACCGTTGTCGGCGGGTCGTTCCTGGTTGCCTTCGCCTACTTGCGGGGCGAACGGCTGCCCCGGCGGCCGGATGACCTGGCCCGCATTTTCGTAGTCGGGTTGTCCATCACCACGGTTTCCAGCGCGCTTTTAGTGTTCGGCGTCAACCGTGTCCCGGCCGGGGTGGCGTCGCTGATGGCCAGCACCATGCCGCTGTTCACCGCCATCTTGACGGTGCTGTTGCTGCGGGCCGCGGTCCCTCGACTGGGTCAGCTCGGGTTGCTCGTCGGTTTTGCCGGAACGGCGGTATTGGCGTCGCCGTCGCTGTCGGGGTCGTCGGCCATCGTCGGCATCGTCTCGCTGATGGTGTCAGCGTTGGCCTGGGCGTTCGGCACGGTGTTTATGAAATGGAAGGACTTCAGCCGGGTCAGCCCGATCATGTTGGTCGGAGTCCAGCTGATCATGTCGGCCATCATGTTGGTGCCGTTCGCATTGCTGGTAGAAGGGACCTCAGAAACCGACTGGTCGATCGGCCTGCTGGTACCGGTGCTGTACTCGTCGATCCCGGCCAACGCCGTGACCTTCTCGCTGATGGCCACCGTGGTTCGCCGAGCCACCCCGACTCAGGCGGCAGCATCGGCCTACCTGATTCCGGTGTTCGGTGTGCTGTTCGGCTGGCTGATTCGAGGCGAATCCCTGGGCATCATCGAAGCCTTAGGCGGCGTGCTGGTGGTTGCCGGCGTTTACCTGGTGGTTACCGCCAACGCCCGAGCCCGGTAGGTTCCAGGCTCAGACATCGGCAGCGGCTTGTGGCGTCAGACGGTCGCTACACCGCGTCGGCGAACGACTTGATGTCGGCGATGGTGGCGGCGTACACGTCGGGCATGGCGTCCAAGAAGATGCAGTCCCCGGCGTGGCAGGTGCCGTTCACGGTTCGCCCAACCGCGCTCACCCCGGCGGCCATCAACTTGCGGTAGTAGCTGAGCCCTTCGTCCCGCAGTGGGTCCAACTCGTTGACCGAGATGACGTGGGGCGGCAGTCCTTCAAGGTCGGCGACCTCGGCGTGATAGGGCCAGGCCAGCGGGTTGGTGGCGTGCTCTCCGTCGGGGTCATAGGCCACGGCCAGGGTGGCCATCTGGTTGCCGACGTCCAGGAAGTAGCCGTCGTTTTCGGTGAGCGACGGCAACTCGTCCGGCGGCTTGTGGTACAGGTTGGAGATGTACGGACACTGAGCGTAGATACCGGCGATGTCGCCGACCCAGCCATCCTGTTTGGCTTTGAGTCCAACGGCCAGAGACAGGTTCCCGCCACCGGACTCACCGGACATGACCACCTTGGACACGCCAAGCGAATCGGCGTTGTCGATCACCCATCGGGCTGCCGACACGCAGTCGTTGAGCCCGGCCGGGAACGGGTGCGGGCCGAGCACGCCGGCACCGTTGCGGAACTCCACTCCGATGGCGACCGTACCGGCGGCGGCCAAATCGTCACGCCATCTGGTGTAAGCCGGGTTGGAGGCTTCCAGGATGACCATGCCTCCACCGTGAGTGTGGACGATGGCCGGTAGTAGGCCGTCGGCGTTGTCTGGACGGTGGATGTACAGCTTGATTTCGTTGCCGTCGACACCGGCAATGGTTTCGGTGGTGCGGGTGACACCTTCAACCGGTGGGGTCTCACCGGTGAACATG
>CALJMD010000340.1 GCA_937981915.1 uncultured Acidimicrobiales bacterium | reverse complement strand
GCACTGGCCGAAGTGGGCCAAGGCAAAATCTTCAGCCAGGCAATGGAGCAGACCTGGGCACAAGCCCGAGGGATCGGACTTGAACCCGACACCAGTGTCACGGTGATCACCCGACAGTTAACGGCGGGCGGGGTTGAGGTTCTCGTCGACGCCGGCGTCACCACGGCCATCGACACCAGTCAAAGTTCAACCACCAATGATGTCGCCCGGGTCGGAGAGAAAGAACTCAACCTGATCCGATTCGAAGACGACATCTCGTCGGGGTTTCGGGTCGGTGACACGGCGTCACTCACCGCCAACCGATCGTTGGCCCGGCTCGTCCTGCGCTATCAAACCGACCGTTCACCAGCGGTCTTGCGAGGCGACAGCGCCGGAGTAGATCAGACCAACGGGCTGGGAGTACTGCTGCGCTGGGTCGACTTGTTGGCCGGGCAGGGGCGAGCCCGGACAGAACTGGCCACCGACATCGAACCGACCAAAGTCCGCCGATTGGCGGAGCGGCCGAACCAGAACCTTGATGTGCACCGCCAACTGCTCGACGACATCGAGCAACTACTGGGCAGCTTTACCGCCATGTACGACCTACAAAGTCAGGGCAATCAACCGTCTGGTCAAACCACTCCCGACGACTATCGCCGCGATCTCCGCTCTGCGTTGACGTTGGATCTCGCCCCACCGGAACGCCATCGGGCGCTGCTGTTGTTCTCCGAGGACCTCGCCGGTGAGATTGAAGTCCTCGCGCTACCGGTCGCTCAGCCGGTAACGATGGCGGCCAGTGTCGGCGAAGTGCCGGTCATCATTGAAAGCCGAGCGGCCGGACCGCGCCGTGTCATGCTGCAGTTCCGCAGCGACAAGGTGATCGTCGAACAGGATCAGCAGTTGGTGCTGCTGGATCCCGGGATCAGTTCGATCGACGTGAAAGTGCAAGCCCGAACGCTGGGTTCATCACAGCTACAGATGTCGGTGTGGACACCAGACGGTCGACAGGTGTTGGCATCCAACCAGTTTCAGATTCGTTCAACCGCAGTTCCCGGATTGGGTGTCTTGATTTCGATCGTCGCCGTAGCGCTCCTGATCGTGTGGTGGGTTCTCGACCATCGTCGGCGACGCCGCCAGGCGGTCGTAGACCTTCGAGTCGACGAGACCAACAACGGGCATCAAGACATCCACATTTTTGGTGTCGAGGTCAGCGTGGACAAAAGCCGAATTCCCATCGCCGGGCCCGCCACGAACCACAGCCGACGCCACCCACCCCCGGAGCCCAGATCGGGGCCGGGGCGCGGCCTCTCCAAACCAACGATCAAGTAGGTTTGTTACGTGCCCCATTTGTGGGGGATGATGCTCCTATTGGCGGGAGGTTGTTCGTGCAGAGGTTTCTGCTTTTCATTGCAATAGCCATGGCCCTCGGCGGCTTAGCGTTGGTAGTCGCCCCGTCGACGCTGCTCGGCGTTGACATGCCTTCGGAGCTTCTACGGGAAGTCGGAATGTGGACCCTTATGGTCCCGGCCGTCTGGTTTCTGGGCTACCTGGTATGGATTGGGGGCCGCAAACCCGGTGTGGCCATCTTCTCTGGCGACGCATCCGATCTAGGCGACTAACGCATCCGATCTAGGCGACTAAAGCGAGCCGAAATGATGCCGGGCCTTCGGGGCGCTAGCGTAGAGGCGTGAGTTCGGGCCGGAGGGACGGCACATTGCCCTGAAGGGGCGCGGTCCCGGCCGACCAGCAAGCGTTAACGACTCGCAACAGGCAAGCGGTATGACAACTCCCCAACCCCCAGGCCAGGTGCAACCAGGCACCCGGCTTGCTGGTCGATACGAACTTTTGGCACCTATCGCTTCCGGTGGGATGGCCCAGGTTTGGCGCGCCAAAGACACGATCCTCGACCGGCTGGTTGCGGTGAAAATCTTGCACTCGCACCTGGCGGTCGACGCCGGGTTCGTGGCCCGATTCCGACGTGAAGCGATTTCGTCGGCCCGACTGTCGCACAACTCGATCGTCGCCGTCTACGACACCATCAGCGACAACGGCATCGAAGCCATCGTGATGGAACTCATCAACGGCAAAACGTTGCGCACCATCTTGGACGAGCGGCGAGCACTGCCGGCCGATCAAGTGATATCCATCGGCCGTCAAATTTCTGACGCGCTGGCCGAAGCTCACCGGTCTGGCATCGTCCACCGCGACATCAAGCCAGCCAACATCATGGTTGACAACGACCAACGGGTCGTGGTCACCGACTTCGGTATTGCCAAAGCCAACAAGGATGCCGACCTCACCCACACCGGCACGCTCTTAGGCACTGCCAAGTATTTGGCCCCCGAGCAGGTCGCCGGCGAGCCGGTCGACGCCAGAGCCGACTTGTACTCGGTTGGCGTCGTGTTGTTCGAAGCAGCCACCGGCGCTCCACCATTCAAAGCCGAAACCGACGCCGCTACCGCTCTTGCCCGACTCCAGGGTTCGGTGCCACGATGCAGCGAACGAGTGGCCGGCGTGCCAGTAGACCTGGACAACGTGATCGCCACGGCAATGGCCCGCCATCCCGAGCAACGCTACGACCGGGCTGAAACCTTGATGGCGGCGTTGGCCGCAGTCAACGTTCAGAACTTGGCCCCGCTTCAAACGGCCCCGCCAGTGGGTTACGACGCCAGCCAAGCCCACAGCGTCGGCGTCACCGGGCAAGCTCCGCCGGTTCAGCTCGACACTCCGGGTGCATCGGCCGGTGCAGGCCAAGCGGCGCCACCTTCGGACGGCACAGCCATGATGTCGGACTCCATGATTATGGAGACCCCACACCAGTCCAAGTCTCGTGGCGGCAAGGACCGGCGGCGCGACGGGCGAGGCCCCGACCGACGACAGAAGAGGGCGGGCCGCTCCCGAGGGTGGATGGGGCGAACCGCTGTCGGCCTTTTGATTATCGCCGGTCTTATGATCGCCGGCCTGCTGGCCCTCGGTGTCGGCGGCGGCTTCAGCGCTTTCGGCAGCGGCGGTGTCGACGCCGGATCGGTGGCTGAC
>CALJMD010000339.1 GCA_937981915.1 uncultured Acidimicrobiales bacterium | reverse complement strand
GTGTCCCATCGCTGCACGGTAGACGCGATCAGATCGGCGACTTCACCCCGGAACTGCTCGGCTACGTAGCCCACGGAGTCCATGATCCAACGGTCGATTTTGGCCTGCATCTCCGGATCGGAGTCGAGTGAGCGTCCCGCTTCCATAACCGCTTGGTGCAGTTGTAGTCGAAGCTCGGAGTCGGGTGACTCGGCGGCTTCCAGAAGTCCAGCCTTGATCCGTGTCCACAGCGTCGCCGACCAGGCCCGGACATCGGGATGGTCAAGGAACTCCTGCTTCAACTGTTCCCCACGTGCTTTGAGATCCGGCGATGACCGAAGCTCTTGAGCTAGGCGGGCGGCACGATTGTCGATGTCGACACGCATCTCGTGGTTCCGATCATTCCCAATGTCGGTCAGGAATCGTCGGACTGCGGTGTAGATCTTGTCGAAGACGGCGTCGTCGATCGGTTCGGGCACCCACCACGGTGACTCTCGAATAAGCCGATGCTTCAGTGACTCACGGTTCTCCTCCATGAAGCCACCCAGCCCGGAGAGCACGTTTTCCAGCATCGACTGATGGTGGTCACCGGCCACCGCGGCGTCGACCACCCGAGCCATGACCGGGGCAACCTCAACCGATTTGGCCCGTTCGACCACAACCGCGTCAATCCCCGACTGAATCACTTCGTCTTGGAGCACCTCGGTTACACCACGAATAACCGCAGCGCTTTGTTCGCCGATGGTGTCGGCATTTTCAGGCTGGCTCAACCAGCCGCCGAGTCGCTTGGCCAGGTCTGCACTTCGTAGCCGTTCAGTAACCACTTCCCTGGTAAGGAAGTTGTCGCGGACGAAACCGCCAAGACTGGCGCCAATCTCGTCTTTGCGCTTCTGGATGATGGCGGTGTGAGGAATCGGTAGGCCCAGCGGATGCTTGAACAGCGCAGTGACCGCAAACCAGTCGGCCAGCGCGCCGACCATGGCTGCTTCGGCGGTCGCTCGGACGTAACCCCAGGTCTGGTTGGACTCCTCCAAGATCCTGGCGATCAGAAAGACTACGGCAGCCACGACGAACAGTGACGTGGCCAACATCTTCATCCGCCGCAGGTCTTTCGCCCGGGCCTGGTCGTCGGTGGTGAGCGCCCCGCCTACTGCCCCGGTTGCCGATCGATTCGTGCCTCCGGGTGTGGCTGGCGGTGCCGTGTCAGGCTGTGCCATAAGAGGTTCATCATAAGCGAGGCGGACCGCAGGCCAGACGCCACAACTTGTCAAAGGGCGGCCGGCAACGGCGCCAGATGCCCTGGCACGGCTCGATTGGCTGGCTCTTGGAACCAACGTCAAAGCTAGTATTGCTCTATGACTGAGAGCAGTGTGCCGACGTCCAAAGCTCGAGCCGATGAGTGGGACGAGCTTCGTCAGCGGCACCTCACCGCCTCGAAAGATCGTCCGTCATCATCGGCTCAGGGCCTGCATCACATGGCGCTGCTGTGCACTGACGTCGAGCGGACGATCACCTTCTACCAGGGTCTGCTGGAATTCCCCCTGACCGACCTGTTCGAGAATCGGGACTACCAAGGGTCAACACACTTCTTTTTCGACATTGGCAATGGCAACGGACTGGCCTTCTTCGACTTCCCCGGTCTCGATCTCGGACCGTACGCCGAAGTACTCGGTGGGCTGCATCACGTTGCCATTTCCGTGAAACCCGACCGCTGGCAGTATTTGAAAGACAAGCTGCTGGCCGCCGACGTCGACATCGCGTTCGAGGACCGGTCGTCGATCTACTTCATGGGCCCCGATGGTGAGCGGCTCGAATTGATCGCCGACGATCTTGGGGAGATGTACGGCCAACAGGTTCTGTGAGCAAGCCTGCCGCCGACTCCCACAAGCCAAGACTGACAGCGAACAAATGGTTGGCGGCTCGTTGGCTGGTGGCCGTGGTCGTCATCGCCGTCTGCTTCTTGTGGGCGATGCCGTCATTTGCCCCCTACAGCGACGTCATCGACACGCTGCGTGTAGCGTTGCCCGCAGCCTCGACCGCAACGCTACTTACGATCGTGATTGTCATTGTCGGCAACCTGTTCACACCTTCGCTGAGTCAAATGGCGGCGCTACCCGGGCTTCGTCTCCGCTCCGCTGCAACCCTCGATTGGGCCACGACCATGGTGACAAATGTTGTGCCCGGAGGTAGTGCCGGTTCGATTGCCATCACGTGGTCGACGTATCGACGGCTGGGTTTCACCAACGATCAGGTTGGTCGATCCGTGATCGTGACCGGAGTCCTCGACCAACTGGTGAAGCTGGGTGTTCCGTTGCCCGCCGTCGGTTGGCTTTTAGCCCGCCAGCAGGGACTTTCAACCGACGGCTCGGTGCCGCAGACACTGTTGGTGCGATCGGCGCTGGTTGCCGCCGTGCTGTTCGTTGTGGCGGCCGGGCTCTCGGCCGTTGTCGTGACCAACGGCAGGCTTGGCGATCGCTTCGCCGCTGGAGCCAGCCGACTGGCGCAGCTGGTGGTCGATCCGATCGCCTCTCGGCTTCGACGCCAGCCAGTCGATTGGCCCAAACAGATGCGACGACTGCGCTATGACACTCGGCGCCTCCTGGCCGACCGCGGGCCCCTGCTGGTGGCCACGGTCATTGTCGGTCACGCCAACCTGTTCTTGTTGTTGATGCTGTGTCTACGGGTCGCCGGGGTGTCGAGTTCGATGGTCGGGTGGGCGGCCGGTCTGACGGCGTTCAGCTTCGCTCGGTTGACCACCGCTGTTCCTTTAACCCCCGGGGCGCTTGGTGTCGCAGAGGTCAGCCTGATCGGAGCGTTGGAGCTTGTTTCAGAAGCTGATCTGCCTGCGGTCGTATCGGCCGTTGTCCTCTACCGGGCGGCCAGCTTTGTCCTACCAACGATTCTCGGTCTGCCGAGCGCCGTGGTCATATCTCGGCCAACTGGACCATCACACCAAGCAGTGTGTTGACCCCGAGCTCGAGATGGTGTCGATCGGTGTGCTCGGCTGGGTTGTGACTGATACCGCGATGACTCGGAGTGAAGATCATGGCTGTTGGGCACACTCGCTCCATCATTTGAGCGTCGTGCCCGGCTCCTGAGGGCATCCGCAGCGTCGCGGCCCCGAGGCGTTTAGCCGTCAACTCGACCAGGTCAACGACACCGCTATCGAAAACAACCGGATCGAACCGGGCCAGCGTCCGAGTGGAAATCTCCACCCCTTCGGATTCCGCTAGCTGCTCGAGACAGGTTTCAAGCCGCCGTTCGGCCTCGATGAGAACGTCGTTGTCGGTGTTGCGTAGGTCGACGGTGAGTTTGGCGGACGCCGCTACCACGTTCACCAGATTGGGGTGAAGTTCGATCATTCCAACGGTCCCCACCTGAGGGTCACCGAGTTCGTTGACCATTCGGCGAACGAACGAGGTGATCTCGGCCGCCACGAATCCGGCATCGTGACGAAGCCGCATCGGAGTGGTTCCCGCATGGTTCGACTGACCTTCGATGGTGATCTCAGTCCATGAGATTCCTTGCACGCTTTCAACCGCGCCAATATCGAGCCCTGCTTCTTCTAAGACCGGCCCTTGCTCGATGTGCACTTCGACAAAGGCGTGTGGGACCAGACCGGGACACGGGGCCGAGCCGAGGTACCCGATGCGAGCCAGCTCATCGCCTACCGTTGCGCCGTCGATCCCTTCAACCCGGTGCGCCTCCTCCAAGCTCAGCCCACCGACATACACCAGCGAACCCATCATGTCAGGCGGGAACCGGGCCCCTTCCTCGTTGGAGAAGAAGGCCACGGCTAAAGGCCGGTGCGGGACGACCCCGGCTGTCGCCAACGTCTCAATGACTTCGAGGCCGCCGAGCACACCCAGGTTGCCGTCATAGCGGCCACCGGTTCGTACCGTGTCGATGTGCGACCCGGTCATCACCGGGGCCAGGGCAGCGTTGGCCGGCGACATTGCCTCCGGCGTCCATACGCCGACAACGTTTCCGATGCCGTCAATGGTGATGTCAAGACCAAGCTCTTGCATCCAGGCCACAACCAGATCCCGCCCCTGACGGTCAGCGTCGGTGAACGCCAACCGTGATGAGCCTGTGGTGCCCGTAATGGAACCGATGTCGGACAGCTCTGTGAGGCGCCGAAGCAGACGATCGCCGTCAACTCTCAAGTCGTCAAACGAGCCAGCAGCGGCAGGACTGGTGTTGGTCATTGATCAGTTTCCGCCAGCGCCTCGAAGCCTCGCTCGACGTCGGCCAGGTGATGAACAGGATCGTGCAGCAAGTAGACGGCGAAACTACCGACGGTGAACGCCGAACCGTCGGACCTCATTCCCGTGCGGCCCCACTCATCGCCGCGCACCTTATCCAGCAGGTCGGCAAACTTCCCGGCGTTGACGGCCAGGTCGTAGGACACCTTGTTGACATCGGCGGTGGAATACTCGCCGTCGATGGCGGCCGCGTCTTGATCCCAGTCGGCGAACGCAGGAGCATCCTTTTTGAGCATTAGTGTCAAGCGCTCCACAGCCAGGGCGTACACGTCACGCACGTGGGCGCCATATTCGAGTGCCGACCACACTGGTGCTGCGCCCGGGGCGGTAGGGGGTCGCTGTTGTACCCGCTCGCCTCGCTTCAAGACGTTGCGCCAGGCGGCGGCGTTGGCCCGAACCTGGGCTGCCACGGCTGACGGCTCGACATTCGACCCGTCAAAGCCACACTCAGGGCAGGCCCGCTCTAAGACCCACGTCCAGTTTTTTGTATCGGGTTCGGGATGTTCCATGCTTTGAGACTACCGGAGGACACTCATAGCGTCAGACGCATAGGCTCACACCACAACAGGCCTAGACACCGGGCGCGGCGTCACCGTACACGCACCTACCCTTGGAGGGGTGACGTTTAGTCCTGCAGGCAATTCTGACGGTTCCACGGGAGCCCGCCAGGTTCTGCTTGGCGTTTCATGGTCCGGCGGTGAGCCAACGGCGCGTGTCCGACACCTCCCCATCGGCGATATGGACCAACCCATCGGCGATATGGATCAACCGGCGACCGATGGGACGGCTGACGAACTGCGGGTTGTCGACACGCCACTGCGTCAAATGCGTCTCGCCTACCGGGTTCCCCCTGGCCCGCCGCTCCACTGTTTGGGGTCGAGTCGATCTTCAGACGCCTGCGATAAGCCAGTCCAGCACGGTTCCAAACGTTGCGTGTCCTGTTCGATTGCCGAAGCGCTGCACGCGTCAAGCTTGCATCACGCCCACAACCGGGATCCCGTCGAGATCGATCCCGAGGTGAGGCGACACCTCGATCAGCCAAACGATCTGTACCTTGCCGCCTTCCGCGACGGCTCGGTGAAGGTCGGGACCTCCAGTGGCTGGCGAACAGACGAACGCCTCACCGAACAAGGCGCGTGGCTGGCCCTCATCGTGGCCCGGGCCGCAAACGGCTACGACATTCGAGTTCTTGAAGACACCGTCACCCTCGAGTTGGGGCTGCCGCAATCAGTGAACAGCTCTCGCAAGGTGACCGGCTTTATCCGACCAGTCGACGATGCCGCATTGTGGGCCGACGTGTCGGCCAAAGCCAAGGAGATCAAGGAGCTTCGATCATTCGAGCAACTGACGATCCCCGACACTGAAGTCAGGCCATGGGAAAACCGTCAGGCCATGGCCGGGCCGTTCGGCTCCGAGCTTCATCGATACCCTCATCGCCTGGATCAAGGGGCGCACGACTTCGATATTGTTGATGTGTGTGGACGGGTAGCCGCCGTCGTCCCAGCCACGACCGACGATGTTCTAGCCGTAGACCTCGGGCGATTGCTGGGGGTTGAGCGGGAACACGGCCACTTTGAAACCGACGAAATAGCGTTGCAAGGTTCACTGTTCTAGCGGACCGGCCACTAGCTTGCCTAGTGAACCGATGACCGATCCGGCCAAGGACGTGAAATCAGCTATGCGACTCCGACCACGTACGCTACGAGTTCCGACCTCACCGATTGCCGACGCTCACCGCTGGGTGCACGAACGTACCGGCGGACCCCCGTTGCTCGATCTGTCGCAGGCCGCCCCGGGCTACCCTCCAGCACCCGTTGTGGCCGAACACATCGCCCGGGTGGCCAGCGACGGTGACGGTGGGCGCTACGCTCCCCCACCCGGTCTTCCCGTACTGCTCGAGGCGTTCTCCGCTGAACTCAAGCGATCGTATGGGGTCGACATCGGCGGTGACTGCATTCTTCCAACCGGGGGTTGTAATCAGGCGTTCTGCACCGCAGTGTCCACCATCGCCGAGCCGGGCAGCGAAGTGATCCTGCCGGTCCCCTACTACTTCAATCACGACATGTGGTTGAAGTTGGACGGAGTCGTTCCCCGATATCTGCACGAACTTGACGTCGAACAAGCGGAGAAGCTGATCACCGACAAGACCCGGGCGCTGGTGATCGTGACCCCCGGTAATCCCGACGGCGTAACCGTCCCGCCGTCAACGATCGGCGAGTTCCACGACCTGTGTAGTCGCTACGACATTGCCTTGATCCTCGACGAGACCTATCGGAACTTCCGAACCGTGACCGATCCGCCCCATCAGCTGTTCGAACATCCGCAGTGGGGCGACACAGTCCTGTCGCTGCACAGCTTCTCGAAAGATCTTGCTATCCCCGGTTATCGGGTGGGGGCCATTGTCTCCAGCGAGGCGTTCAAAGTGGAGGCACTGAAGTTCGTCGACTGTGTCCAGATCTGCGCCCCACGAATCGGTCAGGAAGCGGCGGCCGTCGGTCTCAACGAGGCCCGAGCGTGGCGCCAAGAACAGGTCGACCGAATCAATCTGACGTTGCGATACTTCAACGACGTGATGGCTCGACAGCCAGGCGGTTTTCGACTGGCCAGCGCCGGCGCCTATTTCGGCTGGGTGCAACATCCCTTCACCGCTGACGGTCCGGCGCCTACCGCACTCAGTACCGACGAGGTGATCCGAAGGCTCGTCGTCGATCACGGCATCGTGGCCATTCCGGGGACGGCATTCACACCAAACGATGACGGTTGGATCCGTTTCAGCTACGCCAACCTCGAACCTGCCCAGCTCGACGATTTCACCGCGAGGCTGGACGAGATGGGCGCCAATCGGTAGCGAGACGGACGAAGAGTCGGTCCGGCCGCCTAAGATGTGGCCATGGCCAACGTCACCATCTATCACAACCCTCATTGAGGCTCATCCAAGAACGCCTTGGCGGTCGCCGAGGAACTGGGTGTGGATCACGACGTCGTTCTGTACATGAAAGAGCCGCCCGACAGGGCCGCTCTTGAGAAGATCGTCAAAGGCCTAGAGGGCCCGGTTGAAGACCTCGTCCGCAAAGATTCCCGGTTCAAAAAACTTGAACTGAATCCAGACGACTACGTGGACAATCCTTCCGCCGTAGTCGATTTACTGGTCGAGCAAAAGGCGCTGCTCCAGCGACCCATCGTGGTCAAGGGACGCAAGTCCATCATCGGCCGCCCTAAAGCTCGAATAGCTGACTTTCTCGGCTGACAGTCGCCTACTGGAGCGCTTCTAGCACGTCGGCTCGACGGGCAAGAGCGTCGATTCGCGCAGTCAAACCCGCAGGCTCGGGAACCCCGATGTCGCTGAGGATGACGCGCCAGCGGTGTGACCAGTCGTGACCGCGAGCGGCCATCGCTGCGTTGCGGATTCGCCATGGGCGGGTCGAATCCTGGTCGCTGAACTTGTCGAGAACAGCAGTAACCGAGCACTGCTCGGTGGACTCCACCACCGGGATACCCAGCACTCGCCGCTGGGCCACTTCACTGGGGGCTAAGCCAACGAGAATCGACCCGGCGGCCAAACCTTCATACAAGCGACCGGGAATGACCCGGAGCCCGCCGACGAGGTTGGGCAGATCGTGCTTGGCGTAATTGCATACTGCGATCTTGGCGTGGCGATACCAATTGGCAAGATTCTGACGATGCTCCAGGCGCTCGACTGCGCTACCAGCCACGGTGTCGTACAGGTACAGCTTGTCGTTGCGGTCGACCCACTCCAGAATCGCCTCATGCTGGGCTTGCTGGCGTCGCCCGACACCGACGATGTCGATGCCTCGCTCGGCGTCCACTTCGCGAGCACCGAACACCACCACATCGGTGGCCAACGGCACGCAGCGAACATTCAGCTGAGGCGCAATTGCTTTGAAGGGTTCAACCGCTTCTTCGATGCCCACAAACAGATGATCAATCAGGGCGTAGCTTTCGTACAGCAGTCGTTGATCGGCCAGGTCCGTCGGCCAGACCTCTGGCATCCAAACCGAAATCGTCGATGCTTGGCGCCGAAGGTCTTTCAATCGTTCCAACAGCGGTAGATCCCATGGGCCGTGGGCCACGAAGATTACGTGATCTCCACCAGGATCTTGGCTTGCCAACCCTGAGTGAATCGCCGGCAACAGTACCGACCGCCCGGCCATCCGCCGAACAGCTCGTCCGGTCACCCGGCGAGCTCGAATCCGGGCCGTCTTTCCGTGATGATCGACCAGGGCCAGCTCGGCGCCCGCAGTGGCGACAAGAACATCCTCAGCTTCATGCCATGCGCCATATGCCAGTTGGCCTGACAGTCCGCCTCGCGTTCCCCGCTGAGACAAAACAATGAGCGACAAGTTCCCTACCCCAGACGAATTCTTACAGTGTCGAGGAGACAGGTGACCACCTCGACACGCCCTCTACCCCAGACTGTAGCCGAAGTTCTTAGTCCGGTGAATAGTGAACGTCAGCAGATCTTCCCGTCGCAGGCATAGGTCGATTGACCTGCGCCAAACGCCTCTATCGGGACGGTTCGGGGCTCGCTACCACTCAGAAAGGCTCTGTCCCGACCGATCTGGAGCTGGTAGCAGTCGGAGCGCCTCTATTCGCCCGCCCGCCTACGGGTCTGCTCACTGGCTTTGCCGGCGCAGCTCCAACAGGTGGACGCATAGAGCGACCGCTCGCTACTAGCAACTTTCTACCGGAGGTCAACGATGAGGACGGGACGAGGACGCCTACTGCTAGGAGCCCTGGCAGTCGTATTGGGTGTCGGGGGCGTCGCCTTCCTGGTTCGGTTCGTCCAGACCAGCGAGGAGCGGGCTTTAGCTGGCCAAGAACTAGTTGATGTGTACATCGTCTCGCTTGAAGTGCCCACGGGAACGCCCGCTGAGCAGCTACCCGAATTCGTCGAACAAAAACAGATCCCAAAAACCGTGCGGGCAGAATCAGCCGTCACCTCGCTCGAGGAGCTGGAAGGGCTTATTACTACAGCCGACCTGGTTCCCGGAGAGCAATTGGTAACCGGTCGACTTGGCTCACCTGACACACGAATCCTGGCCGCAGGGCTCGAAAGCGTGCCCGACGGCGTCTTGGAGGTAACAGTCAACCTTGCCGCCCAGCGGGCCTTGGGAGGCCAAGTCAGCGCCGGCGACTACGTAGCAGTCATGGCCTCCTTTGATCTGTTCGACTTGAATCCCACTGACCCCACCGGTGCCGACGCCGGGGACCTGGAAGTTGAAGGCGGCCCGGCAACGGCAATTCTTCTCCGCCAAGCTTTGGTCACAAACGTCCAGGCGTCGGCGGCGGACACCTTCAGCGCTGTCAACGAGGAGGGTGGTCCTGGCCAGACCCCAACCTCCGAACTTCTCGTGACCCTGGCGTTGAAACCTGATCACGCCGAGCGGCTGGTCTTCGCCCAGGAGTACGGAAAGCTTTGGCTTACCCGAGACAGCGACCTTGCGCCTGACGGAGCGCCTGATGTTGTGCAGCTTGAGTCGATCTTCTTCTCCGATGCTCTCGATGCGGTACAAGCGGGCCTCAGCGGCAACTCAGCTTCGCCCGATGAGACAGATGATTCCATCACCGATGACGCAGCTGACTCAGAACCAGAACCAGAACCGGAACCGGAACCGGAACCTGAGCCCGAGCCCGATCCGGAGCCAGAACCGAGCGCCGACCAGTCACCGGGTGACGGGACTACAGGCGACAACACAACAGGTGATGGCGCAACAGGTGATGGCGCAGCCGGAACCGATGACACCACGGGAACCGATGGCACCGGGGGAACCGATGGTCAGTAGAGACAGCGGACAGGCAACACCACAACCGCATTCAGGCCGGGAGGTAACAGTATGAAGATCGTCCTCATCACCAACGACGACGAGCTCAATAGCTACCAGGGCGTCGGTTTACCCGACGGCGTACGCCTGCTGTATCGAACAGGACTCACACCCGAAAGTCCCGAAGAGGAGTTTGAGCAAATACTCACCGACCTACACGCCGACGTCGTCGTCATCGGCCCCGACGTTGACCCGACCAGGACGTTGCAGATTGGCCGGGTAATCGGGCGCAGCCACCCAGAAGTCGACGTGGTCGCCTACCGCCAGGCAGACACATCGTTTCTGGCCGAAGCGATGCGAGCCCGGATCCGAGATGTACCTGAGCCCTCGGAGAATCAGGAAACACTTACCGTCTCACTACGTTCATTACACGAAGCGGCAGCAGTCCGCCGCGATCAGATCCTGGCTGATCAAACCCAAGACGACCCGAAGGGTGTCACCACCGTATTCGGACCGAAGGGAGGGGTGGGAAAGTCGACGTTGGCCGTCAACTTGGCATGCGCACTGGCAGCCGAAGCCGGCAACGAGGTTCTGCTAATCGACTACGACCTCCTGGCCGGCGACATCGCCGATCTGGTCCAGATTGAAACCGACTTCACGGTGAACCGAGCCATCAATACCGGCACTCCGTTCGACGCCGCCAACCTCAAGCTCAGCCTGGCGTCGCTCCCGAACGGTCCTCTCGTGTTGCCGGCCCCGGCATCGCTGGTGGAAGCCGAACAGCTTACGACCGAGGACCTCTCGCAGTTTCTGGCCGAGGTAGTGGACGTGTTCCGCTATGTCGTCGTTGACACCGGGCCTGGTTCCACCGATGCCGCTATCGCCGCGCTGGCCGCCACCAAAGATCTGATCATCACCACCACAGCCGACGTCGGCGCAGTACGAACCCTCGGCCGTCACATGTCAGCCATCGAAAGCCTCGGGCTTCTTCCGCCGTCTCGCCATCTGGTGCTCAATCAGTACGACCGGAGGGCCGGCATTGCCACCGCTGACATTGAGACCGCGCTCGGACAACCGATCGACATCACCATCCCGATCGACCGTCAAGTGCAAAGCTCAGGAAACGACGGGGTCCCGTACATCACCACAAAGGGTCGGGGCCCGATCGTCACAGCCATAACCGAACTGGCCAACCTCATCGCCGAAGGCGCCGAAGAGCCGGAACCTGCTGCTCGAGGGAAAGGCTGGTTTAAGTAATGGGTTTGGGAAAGGCACTAGCGGAGATCAACGAACCGGGCCGTTCGGTTGACCGTTCGCCCAGCCCGGAACGACGTTCCAGCGACACTTCTCGCAATGCCCCCAGCGCCACCGATGACTTCGGCGATCGGGTTCGCATGAAGCTGATCGACAGTATCAGCGCGACATTGTCTGATACGAACATCGGTCAAGACGAACTCAAGCGTCGAGTCGATGACGAGCTTGAACAGCTGATCAACCAGGAGAGCCTTCCACTCACTGAAGCCGAACGCCAGCGCATGGTGACGGCGGTTGCCAGTGACATTCTGGGCTACGGCCCGATCGAGCCGCTACTCGACGACGACTCGATATCAGAGGTCATGGTCAACGGCACCGACTCGATCTATGTAGAACGTAAAGGGCAAATCGAGCTCACCGACGTTCGTTTCCGGACCGAAAACCATTTGCGCCAGGTAATCAATCGCATCGTGGCCGCCATCGGTCGCCGAGTTGATGAGTCGTCACCAATGGTTGATGCTCGCCTGGCCGACGGCTCCCGTGTCAACGCCGTCATTCCGCCACTGGCCGTTGACGGTTCGCAGCTGACCATCCGAAAGTTTGCCAAACAGGCGTTGCAAGCCGCCGACCTGGTTCGAGTCGGCGCACTAAGCCCCCAGTCGCTCACGGTGATCAGGGCCTGTGTCTTGGCCCATCTCAACATCGTCGTCTCGGGCGGCACTGGTTCAGGTAAGACAACCTTCCTGAACGTCATGTCGAGCTTCATCCCTTCCGACGAGCGCATCATCACTATCGAGGACGCGGTCGAACTCAAACTCATGCAGCGACACGTCATTCGCCTGGAGACCCGGCCCCCGAACATCGAAGGCAAGGGCGCCATCGAGACTCGCGACCTGCTTAAGAACACTCTCCGTATGCGGCCCGACCGAATTATCGTCGGCGAGTGCCGTGGCGGCGAGGCGCTGGACATGCTCCAGGCTATGAACACTGGCCATGACGGCTCGCTGACCACGCTGCACGCCAACACTCCCAGGGATGCGACCCGCAGGCTGGAGACGATGGTCCTCTACGCGGGGTACGAAATTCCTCAGCGAGGCATCCGAGAACAAATCTCGGGGGCGGTTGACATCATTGTCCAGCTTGAACGATTGAAGAACGGGCGCCGCGTCTGCACCAGCATCACCGAAGTCGTAGGTATGGAAGGCGAACAGATCACACTCAACGAACTGTACGCCTTCGATCACGACCAAGGTGTTCTCAAAGCCACCGGCATTCGGCCACAGTGCGCAGACAAGCTGGAAAAGCACGGAGTGGCTATCGACGCCTCAGCGCTGGAGACCTGATCTCGTGATTGGCGTGAGCAAGGCTGCGGCCATCGGACCGGTGAGGCAACAAAGCGATGTTGCCCAAGAACCTGCGGCCACCGACGACACATCTGCCGACGTGCTGCAGTTGCTGTCCATTGACAGCTCGAAACCTGGAGTCGTATCCGGCCAGATCTCGACCAATAGCAACTTCGAGTTCCCACTCGACGAGTCGAATCTAACCGTCGCCATCAATGGAGACCCGGTTGACCTGACGGTGACATCGGCCGAAATCGACTCGATCCACGTGACGCTAATTATCGACGTTTCCGGATCCATGGCGGGCGAGCCGCTGGAGGCGGCCAAGGCAGCAGCAGTCACCTTCGTCGAGTCGATGCCAGCACAATCGGAGACCACCGTCATCAGCTTCGGTGACACAGCACGGGTGGACATCGCCGCGTCACCAGACCCTGAGGCCGCCATCGCTGCCATCGCTGCCCTCGAACCACGGGGCGAAACGGCGCTGTATGACGGTATTCAACTAGCCCTGGACTCGACCGCCTCCGCTACCCGGGAAGCAGCGGTAGTTCTGAGCGACGGAGGCGATACCGCTAGTACAAGAAGTCTCGACGAGGTCACGGCAGAACTGTCGGGCGCCAAGCTCGACCTCTACTCCATCGCTCTGACCACCGGAGAGTCCGATACCTCCGTGCTCGAACAACTGGTGGCCACCGGGTCCGGCTCAGTGACAACAACCGATGACCTGGCCGGTCTGGCCGGGATATATGAATCTCTGGCCAACGACCTCTCCGAGGTCTATCAGATCACGTTTCCGGTTGACACCGGTGGCCCTGTGAATCTGGAGCTGGCCGTCAACCAACCGGGCGCCGCCACCCAGTTCTCCGAACAACAACTCAGCCTCTCCAGAAGTATCACCCTGCCAGCGCCCGCCGCGGAGGAACTGGTGATCAGCCAGCCTGAACCCACGGTGCAAGTCGTGGGTGAACCGGGGCTGGCCTCAAGCGCCAACATGGTGTGGCTGGGTGGTGGACTTCTGCTCGTCGCCGTGTTGATCACCGCTGTCGTTTTGTTGATGGAATCGGCCAACGCACGACCTGCTGCCCGCCGAACCAACACCCCCACCTCAACCCGCGCCACACAGCGGTCGGCCCTTCGCGACATGCGACAAGATGCGTCCTCAGCGGCCGAAGCCGTGGTCAAAGGATCGCTGGGTGACCGGATCGGACTGTCGCTCGATCAAGCCGGGCTACGACTTCGGGTCGGCGAGGTGGCGCTGGCGGCTGGCGCCGCCGGCCTACTGATTGCCGGCGTGGGCTGGACACTAGCCGGGCTTATCGGAGCCGGCATTGGCTTCGCCATCGGCATCTACTTGCCACGCATATACCTGCGGTTCCGTTTCGCCCGCCGGCGAAAAAAGTTCGCCAACCAGCTTCCCGACATTTTGGCCGCACTGGCCAACGTCATCCGAGTCGGTTACTCACTGAACCGAGCCGTCGACACAGTCGCCCAGGAAACCGAAGAGCCGGCCAAGAGCGAGTTCAAGCGGGCACTGATCGAGGCCCGTGTCGGTGGTGACTTCGTGGAATCGTTGCGGACAATGGCTGACCGCACCGGAAGTGTCGACCTCCGGTGGACCGCCGACGCGGTCGAGATCAACACCACGGTGGGTGGTGACCTGACCGAAGTCTTGGACAGCGTGGCCGAGACAATTCGAGCTCGTATTCGCCTCAAAGCCCAGGTTGACGCCTTGACGGCTGAGGGTCGAGTGTCGGCGTTCATCCTATTCATTCTTCCTCCCGCCATCTCGGTGTTCATTACCGTTGTCAACCCCGAGTATTTCGCCGGTATTTGGGAGGGGTCGCTGGCCTACTTCATTGTCGGTGCCATCCTTCTGCTCATGTCCGCCGGTGGGGCGTGGCTCAAGAAGATGATCGCCTCGGTCTAGGAGCGTTGCCAATGCCCGACATTCAAATTCTTGCTGCTGCCATCGCCACTGTTTTGGCTATACCCATTTTGCTTGTGGCCTTGGCTCCCGAGTCCAGGGCATCAGGTGACGCCGGTCGCGGGCGGCTGTCGAATTCGGCCGCGGCCCGGTACCGGCAAGGCCAGTTGGCCAGTTCACCGTTCCAACGAATTCTTGCTCCGATTCTGTCGGCGGCAGCCGCGCAAGCTCGGCGGGTGACCCCCATCGGGGCGATTGATAACACCACCAACAACTTGGTGGTCTCCGGCCTGGCCAACAAGATTTCGCTTGAGGCCATGCTCGGACTCAAAGTCATTCTTGGAATCGCCGGGCTCGTTCTCGGCGTGATGTTCATATCTTTCGAGTCCGT